>JASFFJ010000358.1:0-8023 GCA_050124355.1 Desulfobacterales bacterium
AAAAAAGGACAGTCAGCTATTGATTCGAATCAATGGCGAGGAGCGGGATCGCTTCGTTTCGCTTTGTGAGGAATTGGATACTAGTGCAGCCCGGGAAATTCGAAAATTTATCGGGCGATTTTTAAAAGAGCACAAAGAGGCGGAGCCATCCTAAAATCATAAATCGAAAACACAAACAAGGAGATTAAACATGGCTAAAGTGTCGAAAAAAGCAAAATCAATCAAAAAAGAAATGAAGGCCAGAAAAGCCAAAGTTACCAAGCAGCAAAGCAAAATTAAAAAACTGAAAAAGGCATTGAAAGCAGCGTAGGTTTAATCAATAGAATTAAACCAACACTTTTATAGTCAAATAGCCCGTCACTAGTATCACATCCACTGGTACATGTCTCGCGATGTACCAGTGGATCCTCCTTATATTATAATCCACATCCGGCTTTATTCGGTGGATTTTTTAATGATCTAACGACCAGAACACAGCTATGGATGAATTAAATATGAAAAAAGAGAAAGCACCAAAGTAGAGTGATGATTGCGGCGTTATCCTTGCCGCCCTGATCTTGATGACTTCTTGTTTGTTCTGCGCTGGGATTCATCCGGCAGTTGTAAGAAACAATACGAAAGGAGTGTAGAGGATTCTATGAAAGCGCAGTATTACGTCATCGGCGATATCGCTGACATCGACTTGCTGAAATCTCAATTAAGCCAGTCGTTTACCACCATTCACGAAACCAAAGCGAATACCACCTTCGAAGCATCGGATTCCTTTGATTGGCGGCTTTATCATAAGCTGAAGAGACCAAAAACACCGTTGTTCGATGTCGGCCAGTGACAGTTCGGGGGTATCAAAAAGAGATCCGTCTGGTAGAGGCAGCAATTGAGGCGCTTGCGCTTCCGCCATGAACGTTTTTAACCAATTTGTCCAATCGGATCCGTTGGCGGCATCCGAAACGCTCAGCGGTAAACGTCCAATCTTAGATGTGGCCAAAGCGGTGATATATAAGCGCTATCGGCGCATCGCCAAAAAGGGCCGTCGGATTAATAGGTCCACTCCGGATGAAAAGCTTCATGAACTGCGGATAGATTGCAAAAAACTACGCTATCTACTGGAGTTTTTTTCCTCTCTGTTTCCAAAAAAACAAATGAAAAAGCTTATCAAGCAGCTTCAGGATAATTTGGGTGAGTTCAACGATCTTTCCATTCAGCAGGATTTTCTGATTGACTATCTGAATTCCATCAAACCTCAAACAGCGCAGGCGGTTAGGCTGTCTGCTGCCATTGGAGGATTGATTGTTCGTCTTGCAACGGCTCACCAGCAAGTCCGCAATCAATTTTTAAGTGCTTTTGAAACTTTCAACACCCCCTGAAAACCATAAGCGGTTCAAAACACTTTTCGATTAAACAGCACCTATCGTGAAAATCATAGCTATATACAGCATTAGAGGCGGCGTTGGTAAGACGGCGGCTTGCGTTAATATGGCCTATCTATCGGCACAAGAGAAGGAACCAACATTGCTTTGCGACCTGGATCCCCAGGGATCCTCAAGTTTTTACTTTAGTAATGATTCGTCCCAACGCATCTGGAAGGCATAAATCCTATGACAGATGTTTTTCCTCAAGCCGGCGCGATTCCCTATTATCTCGTCGACGACTTTATTTCGTTAGGTAACAGCTGACTTTAATTGCTTACCCAAAATGGATAATAATCAATGACACCTTTATTTTTCCCAGAACTTTCCAGTATTTTTGGCAGATTGCTATTAAGATAGCTATCTATGGTATTCAAAGCTTTTATGATGTTGTCTGTTTCGGGCAGCATCGAGCGGAGCATTGTATAGTAGCCGCGATCCATTATCAGCTTGAGGGTATGAGAGAAATTGATGTCGAAAAACCAAGCGATTCGAAAAAATATCCAATCGATTTGGTTCTTGATATGGTTCTTGCAAACAGCTTCTTTTTTGGTCACATCAGTGAGCACCTTCTCGGAAATATCGTCTCCTTTTGGCAAGGTCGATATTTCTGAATCACCCGGCCTATCAATAGTATTTTTGACAACCCGAAAGATATCGAGCTTATCAGCATCTCGGATAAGTTGCGCATACAGATGACATCGCTTGTCTGCTAGATCCGGTAGTCGAGCTTTATTGTGATGTAAAATGGCGGTTTCGACTACTATTCGATCGGTTAAGTCCAGCGATGCCAGAAGGTCGTAGTCGCTGAGAATATCGACGCCAAGGGCGCCGTGATCTACTGAAATCCGGTCATCAAAGGTAGTATAGCCTGCAAATTGGGGAAAGCGACCGATATCATGCAGCAAACCGATGACTTTTGCCAATGGCGTGTCCTCAGGCTTAAGGCCAATTGCTTTGGCGATGGTAATGATTTCGTCAGCAACCATTTGGCTATGGACTCTTTTTAAATTGAATTTTGACAAAAACTGGGGGTATTGGCGCTCAAAGCTGCTGATAAAATCATCCAGCCAGGTTTCCAAATAAGTATAAAAGCCATTTTTAATTAATTGATTCATTTGTTTGGTCCAATAGTGAATAAAGCATATCTATTATACTCATTTGGCTATTAGAACGATATTAAAAAATTGCTAGATTATAGATTGCAAGCATGCATGCAAATATCCAAGCCGGCTGTTGTCGAACCGATCAATGGTGTAAAGATAGGAGTTTGCTATCCATTTTCTACCTGTTTAGGGGATTTTGGGGACTGAAAATGCTCAGAGATTTCCATGTATTTACCCTGGGCGCAGTTGCCAACCGAAACTCATTTTTAGCTTGACAAACAAAAATTTTTTTTCGTATTTATCTTAAAATCAATTCAGCGTTGGAAGCAGATTGCAGTAATGTTTTGGGGGTTTCTGTGTGAGCCTTAGGCCTCACGCCGTTTTTTTATTTTGATAAGGGGGTGGGGAAATGGACAGACAAATCTATGAGCGTGAGATGGCAAAAGCCTGGGACAGGATGTCCGCGGGCGATGATCAGAGTTATTGGCTTGGATATCAGCGCGGATTGTCTCAGCAGTTTTACGGTGCAAATTTTATTCCCGAGGATGAACATCAGATATGGTTGTTGAAGGCTGATTCTAGCGATCACAGACGAAACCGGTTAGGTCAGGGGTATGTCGACGGCTATTATTTTGGAGTTGATGAGATGCTGGAAATGGCTGATTGCCGGTGAGACTCTATAAGCGACGTTCTCAAAATTAAGCTATCGGCATAATCACCACAGCTGTGATGTGCTTTGTATTTATCATACAGAGCGATTTCTTTTTTTTCGACATTCACCGTTGCCTGTGTTCTTTCACGGTTACCGTTCCACTTAAGAAACTCCTCAAATAAGAGTTGATAATCTTCCATTGATTGGCCCGTATATGTTTGTAACCATAGAAAGTGCATTTTGTTATTTCAGCAAATTTCAGATAGATTGAGAAATCCTATAAATATCAATCAATCTTACCGAAATTATTACCGATACGCTTTGAACATGCCCACCGTACCATGAAAGGTCTTATCATGGCGAGATTTAGTGGCTTACAATTATTTTCGCGCAGTGGTAGCTTTTCAGGACCTTGATATCACAACATCTTTGGAAATTTAAAAGTTAAAACGATATAATTTAGAGCGTTTCTGTGTCTGGCGCCTCAGGCCAATTCTCACTCCTATCAACTATATGGTTTCATATTTTTTTTTTGCTATTATGGCGCGCATCATGTCACCGGCATTCTCGGCGTAGTCAGCTATGGATCCGATATTTTCCGTTAGACGAGTCAAATGAAATACGGCCACTGGATCGTCAAGGGCGTTAAAGATCTTATCCTTAATAGCATATTCAATCTTATCGGAATCATTTTCGTACTGACGTAAGGTTCGAATGATATCTTTAACCCGAATCCGCTGTTCTTCTGAAGGTTTTAGAAAATATTCACAGGCCTCGGTCAGCATTTTGCTTAATATCTCAATTGGTTTCATGACCGCTTCCAGCAAAAGCATGAAATCTTTTTCCAGCATCTCCGGGATACCGGCCCTGGCCTTGAAAGATAACCAGTCAATGCTCTCCTCAATGGCGTCCAGCACTCTGTCTTGTTCCCTCAGATAGCGGAAGAGTTCAAATCTGTTCACAGCTACCAGAGAGCCCTTAAGTGGTTGTTCACGGATGCTCCGTTTGATATCATCGGCCTCACTTTCGAGTTTATCAACGTCTTTTCTCAATTGCTCAAAATCTTCGAATCGGTCTTCAAGGATACACTCGATACTTTTTTGAAAAATCCGGGCACATTCTTTTACTTTTTCAGCATGTTCCTGAAGACCGTCAAACGGTGAAGTAATAAACTTTGAAACGAAAGATTGGCTCATAGTCTCCTCCTTTACATCAAGCGTTGAAGATCGCCCCTATAACTAATATTAGTTCAAAATTGCTCTGTAATTAATCACCCCAAATCCTCATGGAGATTATATACAGGGAGGCTCAATAAAGGAATTAGTGGCTTACATCAAAATCAACGGTCTTTTTCAAACAGCTTTATAAACATCGGCGGTTTGGGATAAATTGAGAAAGTCTATACATAGGCTGAATTGATAATATGCACTGAATTTGCGTTGATTTTGACGTATCTTCGATTTCACACAACAAATAAGTGTTTTATCTATAGTCCAGAATCTTGCCGAAATCTGAAATTATTTCTGATAGAAAAGCAATATCATCACATCGTCTATTCTTTTTATCTGTTTTGGAGTTCATATTCAAGCATATTTTCGCCTTAAAGATTTTGTAAACTTTTGAACCCGGCAATTCATAATGTGGATTTTATTGACCCTAAGTATACAGGTTTACCGGCCGGTGACAAATTCCCGATTACTGCCGGTATATCTGGGATTTGTTTGTACAAGATCGCATCTACCAATGCAACCAGAACAATTCCTATTCCTGCCCATATAGCGTATGTTGTGCTGCCATATATTTTCACTGCAAAACTCTGCATGACAAACTCGACCTAAAAGGCAGACATACCAAAGTGAGATCCTACTTTATGGCTGTCTATTAATTATTTCTAATAGTTTTTCACTATCAGTACCCCCTTGGCAATTTTCTATTGCATTTGTGACAATATGTCTGAGAATTTAATTGAATTTAATACAAACTCATTATTGAGGAAAGTAGATGGTAACATATCCTGAAACTATGAATGACGGCAAAGTGAATCGAGACTTTGTCATAAGAGTTCATTCGATCGAAGTAAGAGTGGGCCTATTCATTATTCATCCTGTTGGTTCCATAAACACCAACACCTCCCCGATTTTGCAGAAAGAGTTGCAGCGAATCATTGAGTCAAGGCCAGAAATCGTCCTATTAGATATGAATCAGGTCAATTACATCAACTTCAGAGGGCTGCGTGTGATACTCAAAACCATCATGGAGTTGAATCAGTGTAACGGCAAATTTTGTCTTATGAATCTTCAACCCCAAGTTAAAGAGATGTTCGAAATCATGCACCGCATACTGCCAAAATGGGTATTTGAAGGTCGAAAGCAATTGGAACATTATCTTGACCCGGATCAAAATGATTGCACCGGCAATAGCCAATGGACAACATCTGATGATGCCGACAATGTTCACAATTTAGACCTTTTTAAAGAAAGCGGAAAGAGCACTTGTTGCGGAATTGGGGACAATGGGTAGCAGAATTGTACACGGCCGAGGAGTATCACCAGGATTATTACAGAAAAAATCCCTTGCGCTACAAATTTTACCGCCACGGATCGGGCCGTGATCAATCTCTGAAGAGCACCTGGGGCCACGCCGAACTGAAGAGAAAGACTAAAAATGATAACCCCCCATCAATTGTCAAAAACAGCAGGGGCAAATCAAACCAGTTTTGGTTTAAGGGAGTTATACTTGTGGTGGCTTTCTTAAAATCGAATAATACTAACATATTGCGGATATATGCAGTGTCAATCTGTAATTGCTCTTTAATGAGAAACTCATATTATTTTAACAATTAGCTTATTTTGTTGATTTAACAATTGATCAAATAAATTGCCATTTTTTGGCCTTTTTTTGCAGGGGGATTTAGAAACCAATTTTTGCTGCCGACTAACTTCAAAATCTAAAAAAATATAGAAAGGTTTGAGTTGGCTTAAAATTCGGCTTCTCGAATGTGCGTGAATCTTTTTAAAACGGACTGCTCACCTTATATTTGAAGAACGGTACCGGATAAAACGACAGGCCTGTGGGACGCCACTTAAACTTGCTTGATTTCTTCCTTAAAGAGGAAACGAAAAATGTGTGGACTCAATCGTAGCTTTTCAGACATGCGATCTGGCAGAGACAGACGATCTGGCAAAGATAGACGAAAAATTTTAAGTCTTCATCGCTTACGTTACAGAGGAACCGAACGAAGGGCATATATCGAACGAAGGTTGCAGTTGGAAAGACGAGATGGCTGGGTGAGAATCAGCAAATGGTCAAGCGTGAAGATGCATGTTTTAAAAATTGCAAAGTATTTGCATGAACGCTAAAAAACCGCTCCAAACGATCCAATGAAAAGCTTAATCAAATGCTAATATTTTTGCTTTAAAAAAGAACGTTGGTTATGTGCCATCTAATTTCACAAGGACTGAACCCAATACTCGATGCCCATCAGAGTATCGAGTCAACTAGTGATATACGTTCTGGGATACCGATTTTATAGATAAGTATCAAATGGTTAGTAGACGGTGATTTATACATAGTGACATTATAATTAAAGAGGATACGATGAAACCCAAAGCTGCAATTGCCTGTCAGGGAGGTGGAAGCCAAACAGCATTTACCGCCGGGGTATTGAAAGCTATTTTTGAAAACCAGATTCAAAACCATTTTGACATTGTCAGTTTGAGTGGCACCTCAGGGGGGGCGATCTGTGCTTTTTTTATTTGGTACGCCCTAAAAAAAGGAGACGAAATCATTTGGAAGCGGCTTCTTGATTTTTGGGAAGACAATACAGCGCAGAGCGTTCAGGAAAGATTGTTTAACGATGTCGCGATCAAGACATTGGAATTGGCTAACACAGGACAAATTCCCCGATATAATTTCAGCCCTTCATCACCGCTGTTTCAGACCTGGTTTAATTTCACATCACAGAGTTTGAGGAGCCGATTTACAGATCTAAGGGAATTGCTGGAAGCCCATATTAATTTTTCTGAGCTATCCGAATGGGGTGCTGAGCCCAAACCACCGATTCTAATCCTGGGAGCCTGCAACATCCTAAGCGGAAAACTGCAAAAATTCAGCTCTTATAGAGAGCCCATAAAAATCGATCATCTTCAAGCGTCTGCCTGTATACCCTCTATCTTCCCGGCGGTATCAATTGAAGAAATGGCCTTTTGGGACGGACTTTTTTCAGACAACCCGCCCATTAATGCCTTGATAAAAAGATATTTTGTGGGCCTTAAAAATATCCCTGAAGAAATTTGGGTAATAAAAATTAATCCAACAACAAGAGAAAAGACGCCAACAAGTTTAGATGATATTAACGATCGCCGAATTGAATTGTCAGGCAATGTTTCTTTGTTTCAAAACCTCGGGCAAATTAAAGATCTAAATAATTTGTTATTGAGAAATGCCTTCCGGGATGAGTTCCTGGAAGAAATAAACATTAATGAGCCGATTAAGATTCCCAAATTATTTGCAGACCACCCGGACAAGGACTACCATATTCCAATGATTGAAATGTCGGAGGATTTAGCCAACAGTCTCAATTATGAGAGCGCGCTGGATCGCTCACCGGAACTGATCAACCGGTTAATCCAGGATGGCGAAAAACAGGGCAGAAAGTTCGTCGAAATCAGGCTAAACTCAAAGGAATAATATGACAACAAAATGCTGGCAGTAACTGATTGTTTGTTAGGAAACAAAGCGAAGATTGTTAGAATTGAGTTCAAGGGGCAAACGAGCTTGATATGCTTGATACAGTAGTTACTTTACATGCAAAGGGTCTACGTTTTCTAATGAATCTTACCTACACTTACCTTGTGCTC
>JASFFJ010000359.1:0-8017 GCA_050124355.1 Desulfobacterales bacterium
ATACCTGGGACCACGCAATGAGGTGATGCCGGGTTACCATGCCGGCACCGGCGATAACCACCCTGATTCGATCATGGGTCATAGTCTATTCTCCTTCAGCGATGAGGAATCTTGAGGTACCTTGTAAAAGACTTCGCCATTTAGTCAAGTAATTAATATTATGAGAATTGTCTGTTAGATGAAAATTACAAGCACCAAATACCAAATATCAAACAAATACCAATGACCAAAATTCAAAATACCAAATAAGTGATCCGTCTGCGATTGTGCCCAATAGCCTCATCGCCGGTAGACCAGGTTTTGCAATGCGATTCGATATAAAAGGTTTTGGTCATTAGATACTGCTATTTGAGATTTATTTGTAATTTGGAGCTTGAGATTTGGGATTTTCTTGATTAAGAAAATTTTCAAATGCTACTGGTCAAGACATTACTTTGACGCCAGTCGCTACAGCTCAACCTGATTATTAAGTTCCTGGCCCCTGTAAAAGCGGGTGATATTTTCAAAAATAGCCCGCATCTTGGTTTGAAAGGCGTCGCGGGTGCCGCCGGCGATATGGGGGGTCACCACGACGTTTGGCAGCTGTAACAACGGATTATCCGGTTCGGGAGGTTCGGTTTCAAAAACATCCAAACCGGCGCCCCCTAAATGTCCGCTTTTCAGACCTTCGTATAAAGCGTTTTCATCTACCAGCATGCCACGGGCAGTATTGATAATCACCGCCCCCGGCTTCATGCGGGCGATGACATCGGCATTGATGATGTGCCGGGCTGAAGGCGAAGAGGGAATGTGCAGGGTCACAATTTCGGACTGTTCGATCACCTCATCTAACGTTGCAAAGCGCAAGCTCAGAGCGGCCGCACGCTGCCGGTCGAGGGTGTCTACCAGATCGCAGTATAGCCCGGTTGCACCGAAGGCATGGGCCAAGGCGGCACTTGCCTGTCCGATTCGACCCATACCAATATAACCGATGACGCGCCCTTTCAAATTACGGGATACCGGTCTCAATGAATTAATGTGCCAACGTCCCTGCCGCAGCTCGCTATCGGCAAAGGTCAGACGGCGCAACACCGCCAGCATTAAAAAAATGGTTATTTCAGCCACCGGCGTTGTGGTCCCTTCCGGTGTCAGCGCCAGGGGCAAACGGCGCTCTTTGAGGGCGTCCAAATCCACTGTATCTTGGTAGCCGACGCCTTGATGGTGGACGAGTTGCAGATTGGGGGCTGCTTCAATCAACGACCCGGTTAATGGCGTTGCGGCCACGATGGCCACCTGGGCATCGGCAATTTTTGAACGACGCTCGGCGTCATTGTCACTGTCAAGGGCGACCAATTCGAAACCGGGCGGCATGACCTCACGGATCATATGATAGACATTTTCATCAGCCCAACTGTTATAGTAGATTTTGCGGATTGGTTCAGGCACCATTTTGATTTCCTTTCCCATAGCAGGATATATCCGGAAAACGGCCACAAAGGCACTAAATCCGGATCGACCGGAAATAACAAATTACAAGCATCAAATTACAAATAAATTCCAAATCTCAAATAATTTCAAACGCCTGTTGTTTGGGATTTTGAATTTCGATCATTGTGATTTGCCCTTCGACTTGGCTCAGGGTGGTTAGGTGGTGAGCTTGCCGAACCATTTGGTATTTGTGTTTTGTTATTTGAATTTTTTTACTACTGAAACCTGAATTCGGCGGACCCCCTGAAACTCTACGTTTCTCACAGCATGATGTCAGATGAAATCCCATTAGGGGCCTACTCAATATACTTTACATGATCGCTGGTTAAAAATTCTCTGACCCAGTCCGGTTTTCTAAGTCCCTCCGCGATGAGCGCTTCGATTTTTCGTTCCTTTTCACGGATTGCCTGCAGGCCATCAATGGCCGGCGAAATTTTTTCCTGGGGCAAGACCACGACACCATCCCGATCGCCGACGATAAGATCACCGGATCGAATGACAGCCCCTCCGATGCTGACTTCCAGCCCCACCGTGCCGGGTCCGTTTTTCTGGGGCGAATTGGCTGTCAAGCCGCGGGCAAACACCGGCAAGCCGACCTGCTCGAGGCCGGCAACATCCCGCACCGCACCATCTGTCACGATGGCAGCGATCCCGATATTTTTAAACATCCCGGCAATGAGGTCACCAACGACAGACGAACCGGTCCAGCCGCCGTTGGCAATAACGAGCACATCTCCGGCTTTGAGCACATCCATTGCCAGGTAGGGAGCCAGATTATCGTCAGGCACGGTTTGGACCGTTACGGCCGGGCCGGCAATGGGTGGAAAATCAAACATGGGTTTGATGCTGCAATCCAGCGCCCCGCGACGGTTCTGGACATCCACCACATAACCGGTAGGAACTTCGCTAAACGGCTTCAGCAGCTCGGCCGAAGGCCGGCTGAACTTCCTGTTGATTGTAATGATTGTTTCATTCGGCATTTTACATCCTTTCAAATTGATAAACTCATAAATACTCACACTTTCGATTATTATTCATCGTAACTCATTGATATCAGGAGACCTGAAATTTTCTTTTGGTGCTTTTGGGCGACCCCATCAAAAGTAAATGAATTTTAATTTTTCTTTAAAACGACGGATTTACCACAAATTATTGTCACCGGCACGCAATTGCCCGAGAGGATTCAGGATCAAAAAGATGCACTCGGTTAATATCGACCTCAATACAGATTTCATCGCCCAGACGCGCGGTACTGTCGCGGTCGAGCCGGGCTCTGACGACCTCTTCGACCCCTTCGATTTCCATGATCAAAACAGTTTCCGCTCCCAATGCCTCGACAGCCGCTACCCGGACCATAAAACCGCTCGGATGTTGGTGCCGATCCTGCGGTCGAATTTCGTTGAGGTCTTCAGGCCTGATGCCGAGGACCACCGTTTGGTCTATATAGGCAATCAGCTTGGTTGCCTCCATTACGGGAAGCGGTAGGACATGATGTCCGAAACGGGCTGCCACACCATCTGCAGAAGCTTCAAGACGGACTTTGAATAAATTCATGGGAGGATTGCCTAAAAATTTCGCGACAAATGTGTCGGCCGGTTCGCGGTAAACCTGCAACGGCACGCCGACCTGGACCAGCTTACCATTATTGATGATGCAGATTCGCTGGCCCATGGTCATGGCTTCTACCTGGTCGTGGGTCACGTAAATCATCGTAGCCCCGAGCCGCTGATGCTGTTTAACCAATTCGTTACGCGTGCTGACTCTCAGAGCGGCGTCCAGGTTCGACAGCGGTTCATCAAACAGAAACACCTTCGGATCCCTTACGATAGCACGACCTAGTGCGACCCGCTGACGTTGTCCGCCGGATAGCGCATGGGGTTTACGCCCAAGAAACGGGGTCAAACCCAGCATGTCGGCAACACTTTTAACACGACGCGCGATTTCATCCTTGGGAACCTTACGGCGACGAAGACCAAAAGCCATATTATTGGCCACGTTCATGTGCGGGTAGAGTGCATAGGATTGAAACACCATGGCAATATCCCGATCCTTGGCCGGTATCTGGTTCATGGCTTGACCGTCAATGTAAAGGGTTCCCCTGGTGATCGACTCCAGTCCTGCAATCATCCGCAGGGCAGTGGACTTGCCGCAGCCGGAAGGTCCCAATAGCACCAGGAACTCACCGTCGGCGATTTCCAGGTTAATCGCATCGACGGCCAGTTCCTGTGAGCCAGAGTAGCGCTTGCTGACGTTTTCCAATTTTACGACGGCCAAATTTCTTACCTAATGTTTCTTAGTTCAGACCAGGGAGGGTGAAAATCATGAGATCTTCCGCAAATTTTTCTTTGTAACGTCACCTCATTTTTGTTCCTCTAAAATTCTTCTTATTTCACCGCGCCGGCCGTCATACCCTGGATCATTTTTTCTGAGAAAAAAATGTAAATCAGAATGACGGGAATGACCGATATCATCACGCCGGTGGCAATCATACCGACATCTTCCAGGCGGTCGCCGTAGAACTTCTGAATTCCCAAGGGCAAGGTTCGTTTCTCATCGCTGGCAATTAAAACCACCGCAAATAAA
Organism: Desulfobacterales bacterium; assembly: GCA_050124355.1. GTDB lineage: Bacteria > Desulfobacterota > Desulfobacteria > Desulfobacterales > JAFDCJ01 > JAFDCJ01. The sequence goes on from JASFFJ010000359.1 coordinate 4,051, forward strand.
AATTCATTCCAGATATGGATAAAGTTTAAAATCACCGTGGTGGCAATTGCCGGCAGGCCGATGGGCAGTGTTAAGCGCCAGTAGGATTCAAAATTCGAATACCCGTCCATTTTAGCGGCGTCATAAAGATCCTGCGGCAATCGCGAGAAAAATCCTTCCAGAATAAAGACGGTCAAGGGCATTTGCAAGGCAATGTATACCAGGATAAGCCCCAGGTGAGTGTCGAAAAGGCCGTATTTGACCAGGACCTGAAACAGCGAAATCATCACGATCTGGGGCGGGAAGATCAATGTACTGAAAATTGTAAAAAGTATCAGGCGGTTTCCCGGAAACCGGTAGCGTGCCAGACAATGAGCCGTCATGCTGGCAATGATCGTCACAGCCAGCACGGCGATGGTCGTCACCATCACGCTGTTCCAGAAATACACACTATAGTCTGATTCACTCCAGGCGACAGCATACTTTTCCCAATGAAATTTTTCGGGAAAGGTGTACGGGCTGTCACTGATTTCGGGAGTTGTGCGCAGGGACATCATGCTGACCCAAATAAATGGGCCGGCCGCAAAGGCCGTATAACCGGACAAAATGATCATCAACACTGCCCGTTTCCAATTGCGCAAAATCAAATTCATCGATCAATACTCCAATTTTTCGCGCTGCCGCAGCAGGGTGTAAAGGGTCAGTACGAAAAATAACACCACCACAAACCAGACGGTGGCGATCGTCGACGGGTATCCCAGATCGAAGGTATTCCAGTCAAAAGCGCGTTTGTAAACATATGTGGCGACGGTTTCGGTGGACCACAGGGGGCCGCCGCCGGTCATGATCCAGACCAGATCAAAAATTCGCATTTTGCCCATAAAAGAAAGGATCAGCAGGTTGAGCAGTGTTGGCCGAACCATGGGGATGATAATAAAAAACAATTTTTTAAACCATCCGCAATTATCAAGCTCTGCTGCTTCCAGCACCTCGGCGGGCAAGGCCGAGACGGCAGCCAGAGAAACAACCATGTTAAAGCCGGTCCACATCCAGATCTGTGTGAACATACAAGACCACAGCGCTGTTTTGGGATCGCCCAACCAGGTATGCGCATAATCTTCGAGTCCGATCCAGCGCAGCAGTCCGTTTAAAATTCCCCAGTCATAGTTGTAAATCCACATCCAGATGATGCCGACCACAACATAGGACAGTAGAACCGGTGTGAACCACAGCACTCTGAACACACGGGCAAACGGGACCTTGGCATACAGGCAGAGTGCCAGCAGAAGACCCAGTCCGACTTCAATGCAGGGCTGAACGGAGGCCCACAGCAGGGTATTTTTGACCGCCTTCCAGAAAGTCGGATCCCGGGTGAACAATTCGGTAAAGTTCGCCAGGCCGACATAACTAGTCCCGCCGCCGGGTATGATGCGGTGAAAGCTATTGTAAAAAGTGCGCAGCACCGGAAACGCCGTAAAAGCGGCATATATCAGCAAGGCCGGTGTCAAAAACAGCATTACCGTATTCCAACGGCAATGCAAGGGATCCAGCCGCAGCCGGTTACCCCAGTTTTTCAGGATGGATTCTGCTTGTTGAGCCAAAGACGTTGTTATCCTAGTATTGACATACTCGTAAAAAGCCCATTTTTACGCGTTAGCGTCATTCCGGCGAAAGCCGGAATCCAGTAATATCAACACGTTCTGGATGCCGGATCCGTCATCCCGGACTTGATCCGGGACCGACATGACAATTTGAGGACTTTTTACGAGACCATCAGTATTGTGATTCCGAAATAACTTTACCTAAAATATTTTTCCCATTCTTTAAAGAACGGTAAGGATCCAACCCCACTCCTGGCCTGAAAAATTTACCCAACTCAGGAGGGCGTCAGTCACATCGAACAAATAACTTATTGAATAGTTCAGTAATTTTTTCGATTCTAAATTAAAATAGAAAGAATTCCTTATTTCGGTCCGCCTTGGGCGGACCAATCGACATTCGACATTTGTCCGAGTTACGGCTTGTAGCAGGCCGCATCCATCTGAGCGGTGGCGTCTTCGACCGAGATCAGACCTGCCGGGAAAGCAACATTCATGACTTGTATCAGGGCATCCCGGCACTGTCCCTGGGCCAGTTGATGCGGCAGGCCAATGAAGACTTCTGTACCCTCATTGCGAGCCATCAACTCTTCAAAATAAGGCTTGTATTTGCCGGTGATTTTAGAAGGATCACCTTTTACCCCACCTTGAACCAGCACCTCAGTGAGCCAGCGGGAACCCATCTCGACAGTGGCCATTTCATCGAGCAAAGCGGCCGCCAGCTTGGGATGCTTGGTGGCGGCGTTGACAGAATAACTGCCGCCGACAGCTGCTGTCTTGCAATTGGGGCAGGCGGCACCGTCCGGTTTCGGAAACTGCATCACCCCGAGTGGAAAGTCTTCGGGCTGGCCCCCTTTTTCCGGCGGATTGAAGGCGCGGGTCGAATACCAGCTGCCCATGGCGATCATCACCGCACCGGGCTTGAGATAAAAATAGCGGTGGGATTCGCCTAGTTTTACCGTGGCATAGCTCTTGGGATACAAACCGGCATCAATCAGCTCTTTTATCCAGGTGAGGGTTTCCATTACCCGAGGGTCCTTGTAGGTGAGCTTACCGGCCAGGAGTTTGCCATAATCTTCCTTGCCTAGCTTTTTAAGCAAGGTCTGATAGGTCATGTAGTGACCCGGATAGGGACGATCGCCGACACCTTGAGCCAGAGGGGTAATCCCTTCGGCGCTAGCTTTTTTGACAAGATCCGTGAACCCGGCCTGGTCGAATTGCGCATCGGCGGGTAGCTTTAAACCCAGTTTATTCAGCAGGTCTTTGTTGTAATAGAGTTCAACAGTCTGGGTCTCCAACGGAAAGCCGTAAGTTTTGCCGTTGAATGTCCAGGATTCGCGTGCCCACGGTTCAATGTTACCCCAGTTTTCTAGCAGATCATCCAGGGGGAGTAGAAAATTGTTGTCGATGTATTCGGTTTGGTTCACCTCAGTATAAAAAATATCCGGTGCCTTGCCAGCGCTTAGAGCAACTTTCAAGGCCGAGTACAGGGCCTTTTTCTGGTACCAGGTTATTTTCACTTTGACACCCGGATTTTTGGCCTCGAAATTCTTGGCGGCCGTCTCGACAAAATTCACCTTGGTTTCATGGTCGGCCCAGTGGCTCCACAAGGTGATGACAGTCTCCGCTTGGACCACAGGTGCCAGAAAAAGGGCTGCCATTGTTAACCCGACTGCCAACGCTAACCATTGTTTTTTTATTTTAGTCATTTGATTCCTCCTTTCGTTTTCCGGCGCTAATACGCCGATAGGGATTGTATGCCTTATGGAACGTTGAACCCTGAACCGCTCAACCTATATGCCTTGAAGGTTTTCATTATCGAAGTAATGCTGCCTGATGTTGACATCAAAATGTTCCTCCACCCAATGGATAGCCAGTTTTGAATTGCGGTCCTCAATGGCCTTTACGATATTGCCGTGTAACTCCAGCATGGGTTCGATTCGACCCGGATCAGCCTTTAAGTACGCTTCGCGCATATTCAAAAACAAAGGCTGCTGGTTTACTTTGATCAATTCGTCCAGCAACGCGACAATGGCCGCGCTTTTGGTGGCCCGGGCGATGGCCAGGTGAAATTCACGACCGCATAAGATAAAATCCTTATATTTGCCATTCAGCCCCATTGCATATTTTTTCTGCCAGGCTTCCTTGATGGTCTGAATATCTTTCTCCCCGGCATTCTCAATGGCCAGATGGACAATGCCAATCTCAAGCGCTTTGCGGGCCTGTAGCAGCTCCAGAGGGCTTTGGCTTCCTTCGAGCAGTTGGAGGGCCCGGAACATGGAATCATCAAATCCGCCGGGATCGGTAACGTATGATCCATCGCCCGGACGGCTTTCCAGGATACCGACAATCTGCAGGGCACTGATGGCTTCTCTGATCGACGGACGGCC
>JASFFJ010000360.1:0-7951 GCA_050124355.1 Desulfobacterales bacterium
TTTTTGGCAATATTGCGGGCCCTCACCCGGGCATCGAGGCCTCCGGCATTGATCCACTTGTCCCAGTTCTTTGTGTCGGTGACACCGTTGCCGTTAAAGTATTCGGTTTTCATGTGCTTCATGGTATGGGCTGATTTTATGAAATCTTCTCCCTGCGCCGCAGATTCGATGACCTCCAGCGCCAGAGATTCCGGATCTGTTGGGATTCCGGCCAACACTTTGCAGCACAATCCGATGATTTCATCGTCAATGACGAACTGTTCGTGGGCCACTGTGATCATGCAGTTTAGCATCCCGGCGGCATGGTGCACATAGTTGGACCCGCCCATTGCGGCCAGCAGTGTCGTCATCGCTTTTTCCCAACCCGCCTGGGCATCGGGAATCTTGGCGTCGGTCAATCCGGAAGAATTATAATTCGGCACCTTGATGTGGTCGGCCAGCTGGTGAATGGCGGCATTCATCATACCACATTCCACAGAGCCTCCCTGATATCCCAGATTCCAAAGGTTGGCTCTGCCCGGAATCCCCCCATACAAAACCGGTGCGCCGGCATTGGCCATCTGACAAATCGCAATTCCGGCCAACTGCTCGGCATGGGTCTGAACGAGGGTGCCAGCCATGGTAATCGGGGAGGTCACGCCCGCCATGGGCGCGCAAGACAGGGCTACCGGAATTTGGATTCGCGCTGCTGCCAGCATGATACGGGTTGAATGGGTGCAAAGCCGCAAGGGACTGATGGCAAAAGAGGCGATGACGGATACGAAGGGTCTGGTTTTGAGATTCTCGAGACTGCCGGCTACCATGGACGCAATGTCCAACATTTTATGGAAACCGTCAACGTCATTTACGCCTGCCATGACGTGTTTGGCGGTCGCCTTGAGGCCTGCATAAAACACATTTTCATCGTAGATCGATTCGGGGATATCTTTGGGAATGCAGGGACGGAGAAAAAAATGGATATTGTCCAATTGATCCACCAGCCTCCCCAAATCATACAGATCCTTCAGCGTGGTATGGCGCGCGTCTCCGGTCTCCAAATCGAGAATTTTGATGGCCGCGCCTCCCGTTCCCAAATAGACGCGATCATCTTCAAGATGCAGATCGTTTTTGCCATCCCGGCTGTACAAGACGACCCGCGGCGGCGCCTTGCTTATGAGTTCGACGATCTTGTCCTTCGGAAAATAAATTCGGGAATACTCCCGGTCCACCCCCATACCGAATGCTTCCAGCATTTCCAACGTCTCATCCAGGCCCGCTTCGTATGAAAATCCGATTTTCGCAAGAACAGACAATGCCGCTTCATGCAGGTGCGCCACCTGTGTCTGAGTTAGCGGCCGATAGTGACCTCCCGGCAAACCTCCGTGACTCATATATCTACTCCGTGTGTTTAAATTTTTGTTGCTGTCAGTGGTATTGCACCGATTTTCAATTCAACAAACCCTTGGCCAGTTTGGTGGCCGAACTCGCATCCGGGGCGTATCCGTCCGCGCCAACCTCATCGGCGAAACCCTGATCAACCGGTGCACCGCCGACCATTATTTTAACCTGATCTCTCAGGCCGCTATCTTGTATCGTATCAATCGTTTTTTCAATCATTGGCATCGTCGTCGTTAACAGCGCCGACAAACCCACCATCTTCGGATTGTTTACCTGGATGGCGTCCACAATTGTCTCAGGGGGTACATCAATGCCCAGATCGATGACATCGAAACCGGCCCCGTCCAACATCATGATGACCAAATTTTTGCCGATGTCATGCAAATCTCCCTTTACGGTGGCAAAAACGACCTTGCCGTATGGATTCATATCTTCTTCCAACAGCAATGGTTTTAGCATCTCATCGATGACAGCGCCCATAAATTGCGCCACTGCTAAGACCTCAGGAATCATGATTTCTTCACGTTCCATCATCTCCCCCACAATGCTCATGCCCCCCATGAGACCTTCATCCAGAATTTCTTTGGCGGATAATCCCCGATCCAGCGCCTGCTGAACCAGTTCCCTGACTTTGGGCTGATTGCCCTCAGCCAAGTTCTTTGAAATCGGTGCGAAATCAAACATTAGTTTCTCCTTTTTCAGTCAAACTGCGAACGGCCCAGGGTATCGCTATTCGTAATCACGCAGCGGCCTTTTCGGACCGTCTTACAAGGCCAGAAAGGCGCTAAGTTGAAAACCTCATCTACATCGCCTCTTTTCTACGTTTAGCCACAAATTCCGATACCTGGGAAACAACCGCCGCATCCAACTCGGGCTGCTGGTACTCAGACAATCGCCGCTGGACGGCCCCCGAGGCGATTTCATCGATTCGCTGGCTTCCGCCATCGTGCCATTTCAGGTAGTTCTTGCGCTTCATCATCCCGGGAATGAAAAATTCATCCCAGCAACGTTCAATGGTCTTGGGCTGGGTGAGAAACTGCCCACCGATACCCACCGCTTTGATCGAACTCAGACTCAGGGTATCATCCGACACCTCCAGCGGCGCCATCATTCTCCTGATCATGGCCAATGCTTCCTCGTCCAGCATGAATTTGGTATAGCTCATGGCCATAAACGAACTCAAAATACCGCACGCATGCAAAATGAAATTCGCACCGTTTCTGACAGCGGTCAACAAACTAAAGGCAGATTCCAACGCGGCCTGGGCATCCGGGATATGGGCGTCCGTCAATCCCCCGCCGCAACGGTTGGGCAGATTGTAGAATCTTGCCATTCTGACTGCTGCCGAAAGGATAATGGAAAGCTCCGGTGCGCCAATAGCCAAGGCACCGGTCTTCATATCAATGGGAGCTGATGCCGAACCGTAGACCACCGGGGTACCGGCTCGAACAAGTTGGGCCAGCGTCAATCCAGCCATGATTTCAGCATTCTGGAGGGCCAGGGCACCGGCCAGATTTACCGGCCCGGTCAGACCGGCCATGACGACGGATGTGACGATACAGGGTTGTCCGCAACGTGCAAGCGCAATCAGGGATGCTACCATTTCTCGACCGTACTGCAGGGGGGACCTCGAGTTGATCAAGCCGATGACCACCGGATTGTCTTGAATTTTTTGTCTGCCGCTGAATACCATAGCGGCCAATTCAAGACTGTCTTCAACGGCCTGTTTGGAGGCTGTGCTGCACATGAAGGGTTTATCGCACAAAAGAATATTTGAAACCATCATGTCCAGGTACGCCAGTTTAGATGGTCGGTCACACGGTTCCACCATCAAGTATCCATTGACGTCGATCTGTGGGGAGGTCTGGATCAGCTTGCAAAAGTTTTCGTAATCCTGCAACGTTCCCTTTCGCCGTTCACCGGTTGTCGTGACCACATACGGCGCCCCGTAGCCCGGTGCGGTTACGAAACTGTCTTGATCGACCCGCACACTTTTTTCTGGGTTGCGGGCCGACAGATTGAAATGCGGTGGTGATGATGCCAGGGCCTGTTGAACGTCGCTTTCGGTCATAAAAACGGTCTTGCCGTCTAACTTGAAACCGCTGGATTGGAAAATTTCCAAGGCCTCTTCATGGTCGAAAGCCACCCCGACCCTGCCCAAGATTTCCATGGAGGCATCGTGAATCCGTGTCATGTCGGACTGGGTCAACGCTTGCATACGATCATTTATCTGCTGTGTCAATTTTGAATCTCTTTCCAGCGCCGGCCTCATGTGAATGTATCTGTCACGGCAGGCATCGCCGATAGTGAAGATAAAGATTAAGGCTCGAAAGAACAAGTTATATGCGCTTATTTGAACGGATCCCACCGCACGGTCTGCTGCTCGTAGGACGGCGGAAACTGCTGCAGGAAAAGATCGTAGTAATACAGCTCCTTAAACGACGCAAAGGGCATTCCATAAGCGGCCTTGGGTCGTTTTTCAATCTCCTCGGGGTTGACCATCGTCGCGATAATGTCGTCTATGATATTGTCCATGCCCACTCCCATGGAAAAGCGTAATTTTACACGGTTAGCGATTTGCTCGGGAAGCATGTCCCGAAACGCTTCGCGTAAGACATACTTTTCAATTTGATTGTCGCCGTAGATTTTCCAATCCATCGGAATCTTGCGACTGAAGGCAACCACCCGGGAGTCGAGAAATGGAATTTGATAGTCAACCCCATTGGCCATCCACCCGCGATCAAGACGTCTCAGGGCCGTGTTATAAGCGATATCTACCAGCTTACGGGCCAGCCGTTCCCGTTTTTCGGAAGTCTTGACCTTGGGATTTTTCAAAACCATGCGGTAGCCCCCGAAAAGTTCGTCCGAGCCTTCACCGACCAGTACGCTGTTGGCGTGCTGTTTGACCATCCTGGAAACATAGTAATTTGAGATCAGACCGCTGATACAGTCCTCGTCGAAACTTTCCAAAAACCAGATAGCGTCGGGGATGAAATTGGTAATATCCTCGTCTGAGATCTTGTAGATACGGTGCTCGAGATCCAGAAATTTGGCCATTCGCTTGGCATTTTCCAGGTCCGGCCCGGGAGCCTTGGCGATCGTGCCCGTAAAAAGGACCAAATTGGGGTTGAACTGTCTGGCGATGGCAGCCACGATGGAACTGTCCAGCCCCCCACTCAACGAAATCGCCCCGACACCGTCCATGCGCTGGCGGACCGCATCGATCACCAGCTCCCGCAATGATTTGGCGGTGTCTTCCAGGCTGTCGCCGATCTCGGGTATGTCGGGCTGAAACGCATCGAATGCTTTGATCCCCTTCTTCGAGCTGTAAATACGCCCTGGTGGCAATTCCTCAATGCCGAATTGGACATGGTCGACTAGCCCCTTCATTTCCGTGCTGAAGAAGAAAATGCTGTTGTTACGTCCGAAGAACAAGGGTCGTGCGCCAACATGATCCCGTGCCAGCACGACTTCTTCGTCTTTTTCCACGATGGCGCAAGCGAAGCTGCCGTCTAACCGCGTAAAGCAATCGCGCTCGTACTTGTCGTAGTATTCTTTGAAGAGGTCCAGATCGCTGATCCCCTCGGGACGATCATTAAACAGTTCCCCATCAAAAAGGATGTACGGCGCCTCATCCAGGGAGGTGCAATGGGTCCGCCGGGGCGACAGATTGATCTCATTGGCCCCCACGGCACCGCGGTCATCATAAAGGGTACGCACCACGGTATTATCCGCGCCGCGGTGGCGCATCAATCGCAGCATTTTGCGTAGCTGACCGGTACTGTCGAGATCGAGTTTGGCGTGCTGGGAAATGATGCCTGCTAGACTAGCCATTATTATTTTTCCTCCAGATTTTTGTTCGTATTTTAATGGTCAGGTCAGTGGTCGACACCTTTTGATTCTGATAATTCCTCTGATCGGTCTGCCGGGTAGTAATATTTCAGATCTCCATCGACGGTGCCCTGGACCGGCTGTCTTTCTTCAGCAAAATCAAAACCCGTCCAGATTCCGATTGAGCTGAGAATCGAATCCTGAGGGTGAAATTGCCTGAAAATCTGAAAGTAATAGGCGGCCTCTTTGCTGTTGATGGTTGCTTCCGGATGTTGGGCTTGGATACGTGCCACATCCGCGTCACTCAATTGCTGTTCTGCCAATTTGGCGCCAAGGCTTTCGCACCCGGCGCCCTGGGTGTACTGGACTTTGTAGCGCCATAGAATTTCATCCGGCAAGTAACCTGTATTCTCAAAGGCCTTGCGCAGAATCCATTTCTCTATTCTGGCCCCGTTGTGCTCGCAAATTTTAAGACCAGGTGAAATTTTCATCGCCAGATCCACCATGGCTACGTCGAAAAACGGGACCCTGAGCTCCAGGCTAAACAGCATTCCCATGCGATCCGCCCTTTGAAGATTAATATTGTGAACGCTAGTAATACACCGGCGGCCTTCCATGTTGAGCGCTTCCAGCGGGAAATTTTTCATGTAATGATACCCGGCAAAAAGCTCATCGGCACCTTCACCGGTAAGAACCACCGTCACATGATCGGCAGCCAATTTACAGGTAAAGTAACACGGCACCGCACAGCGGACCAACGCCGGATCATAGGTTTCAAGCTTCTGGATAACCAGCGGCAGGGCTTCGTAATAATCATCTTCCGAAAACACGAGCTCGTGGTGGGTGGATCCGATATGATTGGCCGCAATTCGTCCGGCTTTCAGATCGTCGCTCAATTCGCCGGTCTCATCGCGCATACCGACCGCAAACGTGTGCAAGTGCGGAATGTCTTCTGCAGCGATCGCAGCCACCAGGCTGCTGTCCAAACCGCCGCTGCAAAATGATCCCACCGGAACGACGGGATCGGACAACAGTCTGTCCTTGACCGCTTTGATAACGTTGCGACGAATCAACTCGCCGGCCTTTTCAATATCCGAAATAAGCTCATTTCGCTCAGTTGGGACCTGATAATATTGAACGAAACCTTCTCGCGCGGTGTAATAATGACCGGGCGGAAACTCATGCACTTCATCAACCTCCGCTAGGGTCATAGCACCCAATTCGGAGGTAAAATAGATCCTGTCCTTAAAATAGCCGTAATATAGGGGCTTGATGCCGATGGGGTCCCGCGCCAGCATGTAATCCGCTTCATTGAAGATTGCAAAAGCGAACATCCCATTGAGTTTTTTGACACATTGCGGGCCTTCCTCCTGAAAAAGGTGTAAAATGACTCCGGTGTCGGAGTTTGTCGCAAAGCGATATCTCGGAATAAGGTCATTTTTGAGGTCTTCAAAATTGTAGATTTCACCGTTGCATACAATTCCGGATAAACCGCCGTTTGCTAGGATGGGTTGATGGCCGTGGGCCACATCCACGATGGACAGCCGGGTGTGACCGAAAACAGCATTTTCAAGTATATGGACGCCCCTGTCATTCGGGCCGCGATGCGGCAGGGCATCCAACATCAGATTAACCGTTTGAGTATCTTTTGCGCCGATACAGCCTGCAATACCGCACATAAATCATCCTTTCGATTTATTTTGCAAAAATAGTATCATTATAAATTATTTTAGTTATATTTAGTTTAGTTAAAAGCATCTGTCAATGATTTCATTAAGTGTTTTCAAATTAATGGCCCTTTATGGTCGGCTGAAATATATAGAATCGAGCCTCTGTTTCATCAGCATTTATTATCAAGAGCTTATTAGGGCTTGTAACAATGATATCTTGACGCGAGTCAAGTATTTTGTTATTTTTAATTACTATCAACCCTATACTCTGGGTTAGTGCCGTCGATCACTGGTAGATCGACGTCCCGGTTTTCTTGAACCTGCGGTATGTTTGTTACAGAACCGATGTTTCACATCGACAGTTCTCAGGAAACACAGATGACCAAGGGTAGAAAAATCACCTCCCCAAAATCTCAAAACGAATCTTCTCCTGACATGGTGAAGGAAATTATCTTTCTGATCCGCAAACTCATGCATGGTGCCGAAATGTATACCAAAGAGTTGAACAAAAAATATTCGATTACATCGGCCCAACTCAATTGCCTATTGGCACTCTTTGAAAATGGCCCGCTGCCTCCCTCCCAGATTGCCAAACACATGATGGTCAAATCCAGCACCGTTACCGGCGTCATCGACCGTTTAGAGAAAAAGGGACTTGTCATCCGCCAACGAAACTCCCCGGATCGTCGCATTATAAATATCCAATTAACACCTGACGGGAAAAAGATGGCCAATATCGCCCCACCACCCATCCAACAGCGCGTCGTCGACGGTCTGCAACAGCTGAAACCCAAAGAATTGAACCAAATTATTCTTTCTTTGACCAAGCTCACCAAAATGCTTGATCTTCAGGATCTGGAAGTCCGGTAAGCGCTCTGCAATTCGATCCTCTGTTTGTCCGACCGATTTTAAAAAGCACCTTAATTTCAGGCCTCCTGATCCCAATTGGAAAAACTTCTCGGGAAGCCCTGATATCTAAAGAACCTACAAAATTTGTAGTAAAAATATGCGTAAATTCAAGATGCAACAGATTTTATCAAAATAAATGGAACGATAACCCAGAAAAAGGTAGT
>JASFFJ010000361.1:0-7918 GCA_050124355.1 Desulfobacterales bacterium
TTACTTCCCATTCATAAATTCAAAAAGACCTGAAGTCGGTGAGAAGTAAAATTTAAGAAAAATGCCTTCAAAGGACATTCTGCTGCCTTTGAAGGCATTGTAGCGGCAATTTCCGGAAACCATTTCTCATGGCTATTTCCAGGAGATTAACTGATTGTTGATGGTTGAACAGAATGGTGGAAGGTTGTTTTATCCACTTATTATGCGGATGTTTGGATGTCAAGAGAAAACAAGGTTAGAAAATTGTTAGGTAAGAATGTAAAGGATTGATTGCGGAAGTCAGCTTCTTTAGATACTGCGTTCTCGTCAATGGAGCTAAGTCTGCTTATAAGACCAACTTTTATATTTCAAGCATAATGTGTAAGCATTTTGGATCACTTTGGATTCAAGGTTCTGATACGTTTTTGTCTATTCCCAGCAGTGCATATAACCCAATCGACAAAAATTAGCCGTTCAAAAAATTGAAGATATCATTTTTCTTCATTGTTAGGGCTGGATTGAGGTTTCTGCTATTATTTTAACTCTGTAAGCCCCCGAATTTTTATGATTTCCAAAAGAAATCTGGCGAAATTTCAGTGATTTCTCGATTGCAGAGTATGGCAAGATAAGTGAAATTTTTAGAGAGCAAAAATTTTTGTGGTCTTATTTGCCGTATCTTTAGGGTTTAGCGATTTTGTATGTATTCTCAATTAATCACCACCTGTCGGATTCCTCTATTTGATTGACTAAATCACACCGTACAATACCGCCAGTCCGCACAGCAGCCTTGGCAATCGACCACCGGCACCGGAGGCAGTCCAAATTTTGATTTTTGAACTTTTTTGATTTACATAGCAAATGCAATGATATAAGCAATCAACTAAGAAATTGGGTTGTGTGGACCTATCATTTCATTTAATTCGTTTTAAAAGAAAAGGTGTAGCATATGACTGACAAAGTATTGATTGTGTTGTCGTGCGGCACGGATAATCCGAATCGCGCCACGCGAGCGTTATTTTTCGCAATGGTTGCCAAAAAAGAGGGAAAGGAGACAGCCGTTTTCCTGCTGGACGAGGCGGTGTATCTTGCGAAAAAAGGGATCATCGAAAATGTGCAGGCGGCCACCGGTGACAAGGCAGATGACCATATGGCCTTTTTACAGGAATACGGCGTGCCGGTTTTGGTATGCACCCCTTGTGCTATTTCCAGGGGCATTTCAGGAGAAGATCTCATCGAAGGAGCCAAAATGGCCACGGGTGATAAGTTAATCACCATGGCTTGTGAAAGCGCCGTGATCAGCCTATAGACCTCTAAGCCGTTCTCCGAAACTGACACAGCAAATGCATTTTCTCGATCTTTGTTGCTTGACTTTGATGAACCCCATTCGGCCCGCCTTCGACATGCGCTCATGGCTGGGGGAAGTCGAATCGGTGCTGGGGCTTTTCAATCCAAATACTCCGCAGGGAGGCGGGTATATGCCTTCCGCCTCCATGCGCATTTATCTTCGTTTCTGATTCTTACTATAAGACAATCCTATCAATTGCCGGCAAACGTATCCCGTTTGGGCAGAAAACCGGTATCCGGTAGGGGTACTTTGTCGGAAAGCTTCCATCGTGGTTAACGCCCTCAACTTTATGATAACGACCCAGCGATAACTCCAACAAAGTTATAACTATCAAGGACGTCAAAAATTTAAGATATCATCTTTTCCGATAATCAGGCTGCCAATGACACAACTGCTTCTGAAATTCCCCAAATTAATAATATAACAATAAGATACCTCAACAACCCCTTCATCAAATTCTAATGGGCAGGGTCAGGCAATAGCTCTGCCTTTTCTATCTGAACTTTCATCGATCTTGTTTGATTTACCATTTTCTGGTAAGAAGCGGCTGATTCTAATTGTCGATTTATGCTGTAATATTGATTTTGAAAGAGCGGGAAACATAATCAGTGGCATCTCTTAACAATCATCATTCGGCAGCGATTTTAAACGTTGAAGGGTTAGAAAAGCGATTCGGCGGCATCACCGCCTTGACAGATTACAGCGTCAAGATTCACCAGGGTGAACTGGTCGGCTTGATCGGACCCAACGGGGCCGGTAAGACCACGGTGTTTAATTTACTTTCCGGAGTTCTCAGACCCACCGGTGGCCATATCTACTTCAACAACAGAGATATTACCCATCTGCGATCCGATCAGAGTACTGCGTTGGGCATTGCCCGAACCTTTCAGAATATTCGTCTTTTTAAGGAACTATCGGTGCTTGACAATATTAAAGTTGCCTTTCACATGCGTCTGGGAAGGGGTCTATGGAACACGCTTTTTCACACTTCGGCCTACCGCCGGGCAGAAGGCGATATGCAACAAAGATCGAATGAAATCATGGCCCTCTTTGACCTGACGTCCGTCAAAGACTTACCGGCGAAAACCCTGCCCTATGGGATTCAGCGACGCGTTGAAATTGCGCGAGCCATGGCGACCCTGCCAAAACTTTTGCTGTTAGATGAACCCTCGGCAGGACTCAACCCCAGCGAGACCGATGAACTGGTTGAAATACTCCGGGATATCCATCGCAAGAATGAGCTGACAATATTTTTAGTCGAGCATGATATGAAACTGATTATGGCGGTGTGTCAGAAAATTCAGGTGATCGATCGCGGCCGTATGCTGACCATGGGCACCCCCGATGATGTGCGCCAGGACTTACGGGTTATTGAGGCCTATTTGGGAAAATCAGGCGGGAACAAAATTGGGCGGTGAAAATTACGTGTAAAGCGGCTCTTAATTTTTATTCCGTTAAATGAATTTCTTAGGGAAATTTCTGAAAGTAACTGTGGGATCACTATTCAAAAGTAACAATACGAAAGAAAGCTTAATTTTCGACAACCCAGTGGGAGCTTAGATGCTCAGGATTGATGACATATGCGTCTACCGCGAACAGACCTGTGTTTTGCAAGGGGTCAGCCTGGATGTGAGTCGTGGAGAAATTGTGGCCTTGATCGGTGCCAACGGGGCCGGTAAAACATCGATGCTGCGCACCATTTCCGGGTTACTGCGGCCAAAAAACGGCCGCATTCTCTACAAACCCGATGGCAACGCTGACGCCATCGACATCAGCCGGATTTCCGCCGAGCAGATCGTTGCCCTTGGGATTTCCCACTGCCCGGAGGGTCGGGGGATTTTTTCCCAACTTTCCGTAAGGGAGAATTTAGTGATCGGCGCCTATTTGAGAAAAAACAAGCAGGCGATTGAGCGGGACTACAGACGAATATGCGGTATTTTCCCGATCCTTGGTGAACGGGCCGGACAAACGGCCGGCAGTCTTTCCGGCGGCGAGCAGGAGATGCTGGCAGTGGGTCGTGCCCTGATGAGCCGACCGCGACTGCTGATTCTGGATGAACCCTCGCTGGGATTAGGCCCTATTATCATAGAAAATTTGTTTAACGTTCTTCATGACATCAATGCCGAGGGCGTGACGATCCTGCTGGTAGAACAAAACGCAGTCATGGCGCTTGAATATTCTCATAGGGCCTATGTACTTGAAAACGGTCGGGTGACGCTCTCCGGAGCCAGTAAAGAGTTGGCCTGCAATGAGGATGTTCGTAGCGCCTATCTGGGAGGCGCCTGAGCGTTATTTAACCACAGCCGTTGGAAAAGAATGGTTTAAAGTTCCTTTTGAAGAGCCCCAATCCGGACGAGCCGGAATTGAAGACTGAAGATTGACGAATGAATATTTGTGGATGTCGCTTCGCTCCGTCATTTTAATCTCTTTTAGGGTCGAAGTTCCCCGCTACTTGCTGTTGTAGAATTTTTTTGGAATAATGATACACGCGAATTGCAGAGAGGGGATCTCCGATGGTTTTTTTATTAATTGAACCGCCGGAGGCGAACCTTAAATATTCAATCTTCAATCGACAATCTTCAATTACTCTTTAGTCACCCTTATGAACATCGAATACATCGCGCAGCAAATCGTTAACGGACTCATCCTGGGCAGCATGTACGCCATGGTAGCCATCGGTTTTTCCATGATTTACGGAATCATCCGGCTGATTAATTTTGCCCATGGCGACGTTGTGATGATCGGGGCGTTTTTGACCCTGGGACTCATGCAGGTGGTGAGGGCACCGTTTCCCCTGGTTGCTCTGGTGGTTTTGGCGGCCGGCGCTGCCATGGGAATTCTGATCGAAAAAGCAGCATTTCGGCCCATGCGAGGTGCCCCTCAAGTAACCGGATTTATTGCATCTTTGGCAGTGTCCATTATGCTTCAGAATTTGGGGATTTTATTTCTGACCGCTCAGCCCCGAAATTTTGCTTTCCCGGACTACCTGCAAAAGGTCATCCATGTCGGGGGGGTCAGCTTTCGAACGGTGGACCTCATCATCATGGTGAGCGCCCTCAGCTTGATGGGCACGCTGATGTTACTCGTGAAAAAAACCAAAATGGGTGTGGCCATGCGGGCCACTGCGGAAAATATCGATGTGGCCCGGCTGATGGGCATCAACATCAATCGCACCATTATGGCAACCTTTGCCGTCGGCAGCGCCCTGGCCGGCATCGCCGGATTGATGTGGGGCGGCAAGTTCGGCCAAATTGATCCACTGCTCGGCTTTATACCCGGACTCAAATCTTTCGTGGCCGCGGTCATCGGAGGGGTGGGATCCATTCCCGGGGCCATCATCGGCGGTTATGTATTAGGACTTTCAGAAGTGCTGTTTGTGGGTCTGCTGCCACCCATTTATTCGGCTTACCGGGATGCGTTTGTGTTTGCCACGCTGATTTTAATTCTGCTGATTTTACCCAACGGTATCCTCGGAAAAAAAATGGAGGAACGGGCCTGATGAGCGGGATACGAAACCATCTGATTTTTCCGGCTCTGATTATTTGCGGTATCGGGTTTGTTGCCATTGCGCGGAGCACACTCGATGAATATATTCTCTCGATTATCAATTTCGTCGGCATATATGTGATTTTGGCCGTCAGCTTGAATATTACCAACGGCTTTGCCGGTCTTTTTTCTCTTGGGCATCCGGGATTCATGGCAATTGGCGGCTATGTAACGGCAATCTTGACTTTTCCCGTTGCCCGGAAGTCCATGTTTTTGGAACTGCCCCAGTGGCTGGCAAATTTGCAACTGCCCTTCATCCCTGCGTTGATCATCGGCGGTGTTTGCGCCGGTCTGACGGCGATGCTGGTCGGTGTACCGGTCCTGCGCTTGCGTGGCCACTATCTGGCGGTGGCCACCATGGGCTTTATGATCATTGTTCAGGTTCTAATTATCAACTGGGAAACCGTGACCCGCGGGCCGTTGGGCCTTAACGGTTTGTCGGCTTTGACCAATCTGTGGTGGGTGTACATGTGGATGGTGGTAACCGTCTATGTCAGCTGGAAAATAAAGCATTCTTCTTATGGCCGGCGTATGCTGGCCGTTCGAGAGGATGAGACGGCCTCCCAGTGTCTGGGAGTAAATCTTTTCAGGACCCGGGTCGCGGCACTGGTGATCGGAGCTTCTTTTGCCGGCATCGCCGGGGGGCTCTGGGCGCATCTGGTGACCGCCATTACCCCGATGTCGTTCTCGCTGATCTTGGCCTTTAACATCGTGGTCATGGTTGTGGTGGGTGGAACCGGCAGTATTACCGGTTCATTTATCGCCGCCATCATTTTTTCGGTACTCACGGAAATTTTCCGGCCCCTGGAGGAGGCCCTTAGTGTCTACGGGATCGGCGAAATTCTAATGGCCCTGATACTGATTTTGATTTTAATTTACAGGCCGCAGGGTCTGTTTGGCAGTCGGGAGCCGGCTATTTTTCACGCACGGCACACCCGATGAGAGATTACATTATTTATTAACCGTGTAGCATTCTATCAGTGAAATCTCGGCAGAAAGTCGGTGCTTCTTATTCGGAAGAAACTGAAATGTTACCAAATGCAGAAAGGAGGAAGGAGTATGCGAAAGAAATTGACTTTAACGGTGGCAGGTATGGTATTGTCGCTCATGCTGGTGTTTCCGGCGCTGGGAGCGGAAACGATTAAAATCGGTGCTCTGTATAATCTGACCGGCGGGATGTCCTCGATTGACGCTCCGGCTCTAAACGGGGCCAAACTGCAGGCCAAGCTGATCAATGAAAAGGGCGGGCTTCTGGGAAAAAAACTGGAAGTTATCGGCATCGACACCAAGACCGACCAAAAAGCCGCGGCCACCGGTGCTAAAAAGGCACTGGCCGATGACGTCGTGGCCGGCATCGGCTATGGTGACACTACCTTTGTGATGGCGGCCGCCCCCTTATTTCAGCAAAAAGGCGTTCCCTTTGTCACTTCGGGTGCCACCCACCCCATGCTGCCCCAATGGGTTGGCGATCATATGTTCATGACGCCTTTTGGTGATGATGATCAGTCATTTGCTATTGCCGACTATTCGGTCAACAAACTGGGTGTTAAAAACGTGGTGGTGTGGACCGACAATTCCATGGATTTCACCAAAGCATTATCCAAATTTTACAAGCAGCGAATCAGCGAGCTAGGCGCCAACCTTGTTTTGGAAGACTTCTTTATGATGGGTGATAAGGATTTCTCCGCCCAGATCGCCCGCTTAAAGAACGCCAGTCCTAAAGCGGATGCCGTGTTTATTTCCGCGATTCCCAACGAAGCCGGATTGACGGTCAAGCAAATTCGTGAAGCCGGGTTAGACCTGCCCATTGTCAGCGGCGACGGATTTGATACCGAACTGGTCACCAGCGTACCCGGTGACAAGCTGGCCAACGACGTCTATTTTTCCACCCACACCTATCGCGAGGACGATCGTCCCGAGGTGGTGGCGTTCATTGCCGCTTATGAAAAAGAATACGGCCGTCCGCCCGAAAATGCGTTTGCCGCTCTGGGCTATGATGCCGTGGGCCTGATCGCGGATGCCATCAACAGAGCCGGATCTACCGACGGTAAAGCCTTGCGCGACGCCCTGGCCGGTACCAAGGGGTTTAAGGCCGTCACCGGCGAAATCACCTACTCACGACCCAGCGGTGTGCCCATGAAAGGGGTTTCCATCATCAGTGTGCATGATGGAAAATACAAGGTTGAAGAGGTCTGGTTTCCGAAGCAATAGTAAACAAATAACCGTTCAAAGGTTCTGGGTTCAGGGTTAAGGCTAAAATAGGCATTAAAGACCCAAAACCCCATTTAAAAATGCTCTTTTTCCCAGATACTTGCTAATTTGGCTCCAACTTTTGAATTGGGCCTGACAAAGCTGACGCTTTTCTCGTAAATACGCTTATCAAATGCAGTCCCGGGACAAAGATGGAACCCCTGGCCCAGACCTGGTATGTCGAGATGTGGAGATGGAACGTAAAAAATTCACTGAATAGGAAAGCAATCTCATAGCCACATCACTTCGCACCAGGGCGGGCTTGAACCTTTGAACTTCTAAACCCGTGAACGCTTTTAAAACAGGAATTACAATTAATCACAGGTTATTTGCCCAGCTCTTCCAGCATCAAGCCATAGGCCTGCTGTCCCCGCTCAAAACTGGCCAGCCGGAAAAATTCATCCGGGGCGTGAATATTCTCATCTTTTAAACCAAAAGCAAAATTCACCATATGCGCATTTAAAAATTTTAAAAACAATCCGCTGACCGGTATGGTGCCGCCCATCCGCGCTAGGTAGGGTTCCTTGCCGTAAATCTCTTTTAGAACGATTCGGGCGGCCTGATTGCCCGGATGATCATAGGGAATCAGATAGGGATCGGCGCTGCCGGGTAGTTTTTCAACCGAGACTGTAGCACCGGACGCTGCATGTCGTTCAACGTGGGCAGAAATCAATTCTACTATTTTATCAGGGACCTGGTCCGGCACCAAACGACAGGTAATCTTGGCATGGGCGCTGCTCGGTATGACAGTCTTGACGCCTTCTCCCTGAAAGCCCCCCCAGATACCGTTGATCTCCA
>JASFFJ010000362.1:0-7912 GCA_050124355.1 Desulfobacterales bacterium
ACGACCCGCCTGGGCATGACGGTCACCCAGGCGCTGTTGAGAGGATTCGGTACGGACGTGAATCTGGCTCGACTGCAGCAGGCTCGACTGGATACGCGCATGTCGGAATATGAACTGCGGGGATTTACCGAGTTTCTGGTGGCGGAGGTGGAACGGACCTATTGGGACTATGCGCTGGCCCGGCGTCAGATCGAAATTGTCGAGGAGTCACTGAAAGTCGCCCGTCAGCAACTCAACGAAACCAAAGAATTAATTACTGTCGGCCGATTGGCCCGTGCTGAATTGGCGGCTGTTCAGGCCGAAGTAGCCGCCCAGGAGCAGGCGCTCATCGAAGCCCGGGCCAACGAGGAATCAATCCGCCTGCAATTGCTGCGGTTGCTCAATCCTGTTGGTCCCGATCTCTGGCAGCGGGAAGTCGAACTGATCCATCAGCCGACATTGCCCGAAATCAAGCTGGAAGATGTCGAACTGCACGTGGATGTGTCGCGGCGCATGCGCCCGATTCTAAATGAAGCCCGACTGGAGATCCTGCGCGACGATCTGGAGCTTGTCAGAACCCGCAACGGTTTGCTGCCCTTAATGGACCTATTCATTACGCTGGGCAAAAGCGGCTATGCCAATTCATTTGGCGAGTCCGTTAGCAATATCAGCAAAGACAATTATGACGCCCTGGGGGGCGTAAGCTTTCAGTATCCCATTTTTAATCGGAATGCCCGGGCTCAGAACCGGCGGGCGCTGCTGACGCGGGAACAGTCGCAAAAAGCGCTTGAGAACCTTTCACAGCTTGTGGAAGTCGATGTCCGCACCGCCTACATTGAGGTCAAACGCACCAAGCAGCAGATTGCCGCCTCATCGGTGACCCGCATGTTTGATGAGGAAAAACTCCGAACCGAAACCGAGAAACTGCGAGTGGGAAAATCAACCAGCTTTCTGGTCGCCCAAGCTCAGCGGGATCTGTTGGTCAGCCGAATCGCCGAGGTGAGAGCCTTGGCCAACTACCTCAAGGCCTTGATTGACCTTTACCGGCAGGACGGGTCTCTGCTCGAGCGCCATGGCATTTCCGCCCCCGGTCGTGAACCGGTCAAACTTTCAAAAAGATAAAATATGGATGTATATTTGTTCAGGAGAGATGTTTTTTAAAAAACGAAACTGTACGTTCCCAGGCGATTTTCGCCTGCTCTTCATTATAACGGGGTGTCGAATTGTTATGGAAGCCGTGACGAGTACCTTCATAGGTATACATAACAAAATCTT
The DNA here is from genome assembly GCA_050124355.1 of Desulfobacterales bacterium. Classification (GTDB taxonomy): domain Bacteria; phylum Desulfobacterota; class Desulfobacteria; order Desulfobacterales; family JAFDCJ01; genus JAFDCJ01. The sequence continues at coordinate 1,255 of JASFFJ010000362.1, forward strand.
TCTTGTTCTCTTCCAATGCTTTTCGGTACTCCTCGCGCGAAGCGTTTATACGAGGGTCATTCTCAGCATACTGAATCATAAGGGGTGCTTGGATTTTGGCAACATCTTCAGTTGCTGCGGCTCGACCATAAAACGGAACACCGGCATTCAGGTCTTTTCCCATTTTCACTGCAAGATTATTGACAACACCACCGCCATAGCAGAAGCCTGTCGCTCCCAGTTTGCCATTTGACAACTCATGGCTTTTTAAAAATTTGGCACTGTTTAACATGTCCGTGAAGAGTTTGTCACCATCCAAAGACCTTTGCATGACTTTTCCATCGTCATCGTTTCCGGGGTAGCCACCGATGGGAGAGAGCCCATCAGGTGCAAGTGCGAGAAAACCTTCAACAGCGGCACGACGTGCCACATCTTCTATATATGGGTTTAAACCCCTATTTTCATGGACAATCAGAACAGCTGGAAAAGGTCCATCACCGGCAGGCTTTACCAGATACCCGCGCATCTTGCCCGATGTGCCGCCGGGAGAGTCATATTCAACATATCGGGCCTTGATCCTTTCATCTGTAAAGGAGATTGTTTGAGCTTCGGCATAGCGCGGCAGCAGAGCTTTCGCCATAACCAAACCTGTCCCGCCAACGACAGTCAATGCCGAGGCTTTATTCAGGAAACTACGCCGTGTCATCTGGGTGTGGCAGTATTCATCGTATAAGTCAAATACCTTGGGATCGATATTGTCCTTTGTCATAATGACCTCCTTTGACATGATTAATTGAAGTATTTTTTATTCATCGGGTATACCCCCTCGTATTCCGAGCGTTTCTTTATCTGACTGTATATTACGTCAGTCAAAATAATAAATTTTGGCTTGCCTAAAAGTTTATAACGTGCCTTAGTCGAATCTGTTGAATTAACTGATATTATTGTGTATTTGTGAAGAAATCAGCTGTTCGCAAAGTGTGTTGGCATATACACTAGGAAGATTGAATGTGTTATCCACGAAAAAGAAATGAACCAAACCAGCCTCAGTATATTTTGAAATAGTTTCGACCACCTTTTTAGGATCGTGTTTTCGAATTGCTCGACCCTCAATAGTTGCGGTAGAGCAATAGCTGCAATCCATGGGGCATCCCCGTCTGGATTGAAAAGGTATCCAAATCTCCTGGTCTTTTAAAGTCGATGGTGTCGATAAATGAACATCGGGAAGCGGCAGTGGTATATCAGTCAAGTTTTTTATATATTCCGGTTCTTTCTGACCTTTTTGGGAGGGTAAATATAAGCCCGGTATTTCTGAAAGATCTTTCTTATCCCCAAGTCTCTTTATAAGATTTAAAAAAGCGCTTTCACCTTCTCCTTGAATACCAATGTCAGCATCCAGAAAATCCAAGGCGGCCTGTGGAAAAATACTATAACCTGCTCCGCCTAACACTATGGTTGCATCGGAATATTTGCGGCAATTGGTCACAAATTCTTTTACGGTTTCCAACAGGAACCTGGGATTCTCCATATTTTGATCGTCTATATTTCGAACCGAGATACCAATTATTTCGGGATTAAATTCATCAATTGCCGCATGGAGAGCCTTCTGCGTATCTGTTTGCATCATCAAATTCAGCAGTTTCAACGTATGCCCCTGCTCATCCAATGCTGCAGCTACATAAGCCAATCCCAACGGCAACACTGGCATATTGATCTGTTCCGTATTGGCAGATATCAGAAGAACTTTCATACTTTCAGGCTCCTGAACGAAAATTTCAATTTCTCATTTTTTGATGACGACTTCTCCTGCCCTTTCAAGTTTAAAGACCGTTTGATTCAAATGATCGGGGCAGCATATGTAAGCTTCATCAGGATTTTTCTCCCAGGGAAAGCTGCCGCCATATCGCAGAACCTGAATGGCAGGGGAGATCGAATTAAAAGCGCTCAGACACATCCCGGCAGGAGTCGTTCGTTCGATAATAAATTCCTTTCCTGGTGTGTTACCCAAAGGACATTTACCAGCAACTGAGTCCACCGTAACTTTAATTCTAGAATATTTCATTTGGGCCATTTTCAGACACCTCCATATTTATCAGGTTAATTAGATCATAAAACTTCCTCCCGTCACAGGTATATATTCGCCATTGAGGTAATCCGATAAAGATGAGGCTAAAAATAAGACGACACCTGCGATATCATCTGGCATTCCCAGACGCCTAAGGGGGGTGATGGCGGCTATCTGTTCATGCACTTCTTTGGGTTGACCGGCGGTGGCATCCGTTATGGTCAAACCGGGACCAACCACATTAACGGTGATACCTGAGGGACCCAATTCCATCGCCATTACTTTTGCCATACCATCCATCGCCGATTTTGCGGCGGCATGGGCCGAGAAACCGAATCCGGGAAAACGAGACAGCGAACTGCTGACAAATATCAGCTTGCCTGATTTTCTGACTAACATATCCTTCAATACCGCCTGAGAACAATTATAAAGAGCCTTCATTTCTCCCAAAATTTTGGCTTCCATTTGATCCCAAGTAAGCTCAGTAAAAGGCCTAATCGGAAAATTTATGTTGGCATTGTTGACAAGAACATCTATTTTACCAAACTCGTTCAGGGTAGATTCCACCATGTCGTTTACTGCATCTTGATTTCTGACGTCTGCTTGACACTCAATACCTTTACCACCCGCTTTTTTGATTTCATCAAGTAGCTCTTCGGCTTTGTCTTTGCTATTAATATAATTGATGATCACAGTTGCGCCATGATGCGCGAGAGCTTTGGCCGAAGCAGCCCCAATTCCTCTGCTTGCGCCTGTTATTAATGCGACTTTATCCTTGAGTCCAAGATCCATAATTCTTCCCTCCTATGTTAAATGTGACGATATCTTGAATTTCGCTTCCTCAATTGCGGCCTTAATGCAGACAAAGTTTTCCATAGGGATAATGAGACTCGAATGATAATTTCCTGAAGAATTTAATTGAGAATTCGCATTTAAGATTATATCGGTGGTGGACGCTTAAAACCTTTTTGCAAGGATGGGTAAGAACATAAATAAGGTGGTTTCGACGGGTCCTTAAACAACACTAATTCTTTTATGCCGAATCCTTGCCATTGACGAATTACCTCTGAAGCAAAGTATTTTGTCATATCGTTATATGTGAAAATAATGGCCGATTTTGAATCTTCCTTTTTTGATCCATTCCAATTACTTTTTAAATATCTTGAAAAATCTAAAATGTCATTCTTTCCATTCAGCTCCAATTTATTGTATTTTATAGAAATTTGTTCATAGCAGCTTTGAAACTCGCTTCGTGTAATCGGCCAAAAGTATTGAAAAATAGATAGAAATTGTAATTCAGTAGTACATAATAGAAACTCTGGTATGCCTACATCAAATAAATTTTTCAATTTATGCCTTTCAGGTATCGTTCCGTATTGTGTTAGCAATGGCTCAGGTATTCGAAACGCTGGCTGGAAAATGTGCACACAAACCAATTCTTCGTCAAAGGAATCTTTTTCCCGAAAACCAAGTAGAGTTGCTGGAAATAACAATCCCAAAAATTGTAAAATTTCACGCCGGGTAAATTTGTTCATTTGTCGTCACCATCAGCGGATATAAAACCGATGTCATCGTAGCCTTTCATGTTCTTTATCTGGTTTAAGATTCATATTCAACCATCTTTTCACCTCAATACATTTGTGAATATCCGAACTGTAAGTTGTTTATCGCAGCGCGTGGATTGCAATTTCAAATCCACCAAAAATTGGGCCATAATATTTATGATTTGCTAAACAAAACTACAATTCCCGGCCGTTGTGGGTTTCCCCTGGCCACTCTACATTCTGATGAAAGTGCTCATAACGTGCCTGAGTCAAATCCAGCCAATACTCTGCTTCTATTATGTATTTGTTCAACTAATCACATTGATCTTAAAAAAACACAATACAAAAATCTAAAAATATTAGTCGAAATTTTCTGCGTTGGATATTATTGGGTAAAATTAAACAAAAAAGGTAAACTACCCATACCAGACGGGAGTGATATTAAAATACGAGTGGTATCACCGCCGCTTGTCGAAGTTTTTCTATTAAAAGATCAGACCTCTACCGACGTTTCTGGAACAATATTGCGGAAAAAGCACAGACCAAGGTATGGTCTTTATCGAGATCGTTCGATATATCGCAAATGAGAGGGCCGTTTTTTGGCTGGATATATAATATTTTCATGGATCAGATTTAAAAATTCCATATCGCCCGATTATGCACTAATATGAGGGGGTACCCGAATTCTTGCGAGGGGCAGGTTTAAGAGAAGGTACTGAGGAAAAAAATGGCCGCTTAGTACCCCCGGATTTTATGCACCCTTTCTTATTTCAACAAAAAGGTCTGGATCCACTTCATAAACATCACATCTTGGATTTTGTACTCATCGTTCTTAAGCACGATGTCGTCACCGATGAGTTTTTGTAAAGACCGGGTAACTTGTGAACCGGCGTTTAGGTCAACGGCCTGCAGAGCGTTGGCATAAAACATTTCCTTGCCACCGGTGAGAAGTATCAGTTTGAGCGTTTTTTTCTGGTTCAAAGTCAAGGAATCCCAGAGATTCAAAAATTCGTTCTGGCTGCTTCGAAGAATTTTCAGTTCCATCTCATCAACTGTGTCTATCGAAAACTCGGTAACTTTCTCTTCCCATAGATAGAATAAAAATTGCTGCACATACATGGGGTGATTTTCACATCGAGCGACGATCTCCTCGACGAGTTCCGCTTCTATCTTATTGCCGTCTTTTAAAAAGAGTTCCCGCACCCAGGGCACATAATCGTCGGTTTGAATTTTAGCTAGCGGGTAACTTTGGGCCAATTTATAAAAGGCACGGTTATTATTGGTAAAAACTTCGGTGAGTATGTGGCGCTGGCTGCCGCAAAAAAAGTAACTGATATTTTCATGCTGCTGGATTATCGCTCTGAGCCTTTTTTCAAATCCTTCCTTCTTGTAACCGGCAATTTCCTGGAACTCATCAAATACCACCATGAGTTTCCGTTTTTCTGATAATCTGCCAAGCAGCCCCAGAATATTACTCAACATCGCTTCATTGTAGCCGGAATCAAATGAAACCGAGACGCCCGGTGAACCTGTGATCGGGTCTATCGACATTCCTAACTTAACTGACCTAATAGCGCTTCGAACCAGTTTTACCAGTTTTTCAAGCTTGGATTCGATTTGACTCAGGCTGGCCAGAATGGCGGAAACGAAATCCTTTTCGGACAAAGTACCATATAATTCAACGTAAAGCGTATCTATTTTGGGTCGCTGCCGCTCGAGTCGGTTAAATAGTTTATATATGAGCGAGCTTTTACCATAACGGCGGTGAGAATATAGGAGCACATTTTGAGACCCTTTTATAAACTTCAGCAACTCTGTCTGCTCGGTTTGCCGGTTACAAAATGCGGCCCCTCTTACAATGCCCGTATAACTGAAAGGGTTTTCCATGCTTATATTAGTTGTTAGTAATTCTACGGGGAATCAATATAAATTATTAGTTAGTAACAATATGTAAATTTTTAGTACGCAAAATGTTATTTGTCAACCGATATTGGAGGATAAAAAAGTTTGTCGCTTGCAAATACTTGTGTTCATTGAATTCGATTGATTTGTCACAATAAAAATCCCTCTCTTGGTTAGACCGGGGGAGGGCTATTGAAGATCTCATTAAGGTCAAAGGAATCCACATTTGAATTCCCTCTTAACAGCTAAGTAAAACTTTAGGCTGGGATCTAGATTTTTGGTCAATTTTTTTGGGTGGGTCTACGCGCAGAATACGCGGAGAGCCCGTGAAGTGTTTGGAACTGGATAAGGGTCTATATATATTTTCCTCTTTCCCCCTCGTGTGTCTATTTTTTGCAGAAATGTTTATCAGCGGCGGTGCCATATCTAAAAGATCAAATCTAAAAAAAATTCCAATTTAAAATTTAACCAAACAATAAATTATTAAAAGGAGACAGATGTTCTTGATCTCACTTTGGGATAAGTGTTTTTTGTGTCAGAACCATGAAAGGAGATTCAAATGTCGGATATAAATGCGTTTTAATGAAAAGAAATGACATCACCTCGGATGAAGCCGACGATTTATTTAATGCGTCAAGAAAAGAATTGCTTGGACTAATCGATCAGGGGGAAATTGAAAGAGCTGAAAATACCTGTGAGTAAACGCCTGGACCCGGTTCGGTGTTTGAACAAGCTAGTCGGCGGTAATGGCCTCAAAAGTAAAAAACGACCGACGCAACGGATCGGCGCCGATATTACATGGTGCGGAGCCATTGCATGTTCGGTAAACCGATCGGCCGGCGTGACCGTCTGTTTTTAAGGCGTGCCAAAAAAACAGACGGTCGCCTTTAGAGCATTACTGGCAAGTAGGACAAATTCTTTAACTATCAGTTATTTTCATGGATCGGCAAAAACCCGCCACAATCATATCAAAGAAGCCCGCAGGTTTGTAAAAACGGTACGAAAATTGGGATATGGGGTACAACGATGGAAAAACATAACAAACAAACATGTGCAACAAGCAGTTGATAAATGGAAGGAAGAAGGATTGCAGACGGCCACAATCAAAGAGTATCTGTCAGGAGTGCGAACCGTTTGCCAGCTTTACGGTAATAATCGTATTGCAACG
>JASFFJ010000363.1:0-7910 GCA_050124355.1 Desulfobacterales bacterium
TGGCGGCCTTTTCCGAATACCATTCCGGTGCCGATCCGGCCACAAGAAGATCGCTGATATCACAGCCCAGGGTGTTGGCCAGGGCTGCCACCAGGACCAGGATGCGGACGTTGTCCACACAACTTGCCACGTGGAGAACGGGCGGGATGCCGAAAGCGCCGCAGACTTCCTTGAGACCCGGACCGGCCTGGTCCAAGGCCTCGACTGTTTTGAAACCCGCTTTGGCATGGGCCACTGAAACGCAGCCGGTATCCAGAACCAGGATATCATTGGCACCCTTGTCTTCGGCCAATTTCAGCAATTGCGGCGTGTTACAGGCGGCAACCACGGTCTCGGATACGACGGGATTGTGGCCGTGGACGACGATATTGACTTTATCGTCCTGAAGCACCCCGATATTGGCCGTGCTTTTATTCGGCTGGGGAACCCCGAAGAGAATATCTGATACTTCGGTGTCAATCATCGACCCACCCCATCCGTCTGACAGGGCATTTCGCATGGCATAAAGCAGAATGCTGACCCAGTCGTTATCGACGCCCATGTGGGTGCGATGCATGGCTTCCGATGTTTCCCGATCGACACCCCCGGGGAATGATGCCGGCTTTTCCCAAAATCACGTACTTCATAATTTCACCTTTTCAGCCTGACTGTCGGTTGGGATTGTCCGGTTTTCCCTTCCGGTATTTCTACCAACATGCTGTGGAGAATGCAAGGCTTGAGATGGAATCTTGGGATTGAGGAGAGTAGTGTTTATTGACTGAGAAACCCGCCACCACTGCGGCTCCTAATCACCCCAGTGGACCTAGATGTTGATAAGTTGACGTTTCACCGGCCTATGACCGTCAAAGATTTGTTGAAATATCAACTGATATCACTGCTTCCGTGCTTCTAAGGCTTAGCGTTTTATATTAAGAAATTAAAATATTTTTTATCTTATTGATATTATTTGTTTTGTTTTTCGTGACGGTAGAGCTCAAAAGGACTCATGATAGTTGGCTCGCTGCTTGCAAAACTACTATCCCAAATCTTAAATGAGTTGGAGAATTCGTCGTCATGAAAATTTATCAGATTGGAATCATATTGGCTTTGGTTTTTGGGCTAGCGGTTGTGACCCCTGCCAAAACAGTGCCCCAAAGTTCGCAAACAAACCCCTCACAACAGATCCCACCGGTGCCTTTCTCGGAGGAAGAGCTGGAAAATGCGTCTCCCTTTGATCCCGCCGTGCAAAAGCGAACTTTTTATGCCGTGGCAGAAAAGATGCGCATCAAACGATTAGACCCCGAGCTTGCTTTACCGGCTGTGATAGTAAACACAACCATACCGGTGGAGAAAATTGCGGAATACATCGGATTTGATATTGGATCGAATTTGATTCATTATTTTAGTTATTTAAAGAATGTCATTCTGTTGTCCGAAGATGCTAAAATTCACAATTTGGCTCACGAGATGGCGCATTATTTTCAATTTTACTACGATCTAAAAGGTGACATTAATAACATGGTCGGTGATCCAGAGCCAGAAGCCGTGCGGATACAGTTTTTATTTAAAACCGACCATAGCTCTTTAGCCGCGCGCCGATCTTTTTAGGCAGTCCTTGGTTCGTTTTAGATGTCTGTCGTTTCCGACTTATGATGATTCATGACGCCAAACAGTGAACCGCAGAACTGCTTTTCGATTCGATATTGCATTCAATGAACGATTTGAGTGTTCAGCGTTCAGGGATTCAGCAAGGGTAGGATCATCTCTCCTGTACTATGAACACTGAACACTCATCTGACACTAAATAATAAGAGTTTCATTCTCGATCAGACTGGACGCTTGAGGCCAAAGGCTCTGCTCATATGCAGCGATAAGGGTCACGTCCTTTTAAATATTAAGACATTCTCATACTTTCCACCGCACTTCCATACCATCGATCATCGGCTACCCAAGTCGCTCAATAGGAAAACATCGATTAACTTCGAGCCGCAGGTTGCAAATCATACGCAGATGACGGATTATCCCGATTATTGAGTACAGAATAAAGTCAAGTATGGCTGTCATGGTTTGATCTTTTTCACAAATATCATATTGACAACATATATATTTATCATATATATTTATCATATATATTTAGGAGGATATAATGCGCACCACAATAAATATCAAAGATGAAGTCATCAAACAGGTCATAGAATACACGGGGGCAAAAAATATGTCTCAGGCGGTGAATGAGGTCCTCGAAACCTTTGTCCGGGAAAAGCGAAAACAGAAGCTTTTTGAACTCAAGGGTAAACTCAAACTGGAAGATAACTGGCGAAAATTGCGTGAGATGGAGATCGATGAAGCCTGATATACTGATTGATACATCAGCATGGATTGACTATTTTAACAAGCCGAATTCTAAAATTGGTAAGGCTGTTGAGAGGATCATTAAACAGGAAAAAGCTTTTATCGCTGGGATTATTCTGACCGAACTGCTTCAAGGAGCAAGGGCTCAAGAGGAATATGATGTTCTGCTCGACAGCATGCTTGCGCTTCCGGTCTTAGAAACGGAACTTAATACTTGGATTGAAACCGGCAGGCTGGCGTTTACGCTTCGCCGGCAGGGTATCACCATCCCCACAACCGATTTGATTATTGCCACCCTGGCGCTAAGTGCTAATTGCGTCATCCTCACATTAGATCATCATTTTCAAAAGATACCGGGGATAAAAATATTCCAAAATTTTTGATGTTTTTGGAAAATTTACGGGACATCCATGCTCTTTATTTTAAATCTAAATATATAGTTGGAACTGACGTCCCCCTTCTTCCTGTTGAAAGCAATGGTCGTCTCACCATTTTATGAATGCTTGATTTTGCGGTAATAGGTGTCTGAGAGATATATTGCCGCCAGAGGATTGTGACCGGTGACGCGATCCTTTACGGCCAGAACGGTGGTCGGGGCCTCTGCATGCTTAAAAAACAGTGAGTCATGCCCCACACACAATCCCAGCAGAATGTTAAATTCGGTTTTTGAGTGGTTCAACAGCTCGGCCTGAAAAATCGGATTGCACATGGCTTCGTCGGTACCCTTGTGTATTTTCTCATCGTCGGTAATTCCGATCATATTTTTGGAAGTTCGGCCGGCTTTACATAGCACGGAGACGACTTCAAAGCCGCGACCTCTAAAAATTTGTTCAACAATGCCCGCCTCTTTGGCCAGGCCGATGCAAAAGGCCAAACCCAGCCGCTCGAAGCTCATTTTTTCGGCAAACTCACAAATTTCGACTATGCGGGTTTTGGTTGGCTGCATGACATACGGTTTCTGGTCCCGGTTGGCATAACAGTCTGCTTCCTGAATAGAGGCCTTGCGGGCAAATTCATAGGTAGCGGGAGATTCGTAGGCCTTGTTTGCTTTATTCAAAATTTCTCCTTGAGAAAGTGTGGGGCAGTTTTTTGATGCCTTGCCCTCATGGGTCATGCAGAGTCTTTCTTGGGTCTCAAGCCCGCATTCGGCACATCTAGTATGGGATTTTCTTTTTGATTCTTGCACGATGGCAGCTCCTTTCCGGGCAATAATGGGGTTTAATCCAAACTCAGGACTGAAAGTAGGCGATTAAGGTGAATTGTGCAAGAAATTTTTGGAATAGAAAGAAGTTGCTAAAGCGGCAGCTGTAATGGAAGAAGCAATCTCATCGAATTTTAAGGAGAATCAATAAGCTGTCAAATTAAAAAATCATATCCTTTTTAATTTTTATCAAGTATCTTTTGGATTTTTTCTGACAGTTGGGTGATCAAAAATGGTTTCTGTATATAGCCATCGCATCCTTTTATCATGATCTTCTTAGCTTGATCGTTCAAAGAATATCCACTTGATAGCAGTATCGGTGTTGAAGAATTAATTTTGCGTAATTGGTCAAACGTCTGGTCACCATCCAGTCCCGGCATGACCATGTCCAGAATTATTAAATCAATTTCTTCTGATTTTTCCTTGAACGTATCAACCGCCTGTTTACCGCTTTTCGCCGTGATTACATGATATCCCAGCTTTTCAATCATCTCCTTACATACATCGATGACAATTGATTCATCGTCAACCAACAAAATGATTTCCGAGCCTGCAACAAGTTTTTGACCCAACGTCGGTTCTGCTTTCACCTTCTGATCAGATAGCGGTAAATATACGTTGAATGTGGTTCCCTTTGAAAAGCATCGGCTTAGAGCGAGTGAGGGAGGTTCTTGAAGACCTGTCTCGCCAAAAAGGTAAGGTTTTAGAATTTAAGCCTCATGCCACGAAATTTGCTGTACCGGATCTTCCAGAATAGAAAAGCCGTCTGTGGAGCCGTCAACTCCACAGGCAGCAAGGTCGAGATTTGTAAGTTGTTGATTTATGGTGATCCCAGCGGGATTCGAACCCGCGTTACCGGCGTGAGAGGCCGGCGTCCTAAACCACTAGACGATGGGACCATGCTAACGATTTGATGGAACTTAAATACAGGAAAGCAATTGCCGTTGTCAAATAAAATTTGGGTAAATATCGAATTAGTTAGTTGTGGTGTGTTGCAGCTAGTTACTATGATGGATGTTTACAAGAAATCGAAAGAAAAAGCAAAGCCATCAGATCTTGAGGCCCGTCTTATCGCCTTTTCTAAATCCGAATATCAGATAAATGATAAACCCGATAAAGGGCACCGACGCGATAATCCACCACATTGCTTTTTTCCCCATGGTGCCGAAATCTTTCTGGGCCACATCCACGACGGCCCAGATGGTGCCTAAGAAAAACGGTACACATAAACCAACAAAAATAGCGATTGTTTTTAAATTCATTGGAAACACATATGCCTAATCCGTCAAAGTGACGGCGGACAAGAGTGAACTAAATTGTCTAAAATTAATCTAACGTATTGTTTAGCTCATTTTAAATTTTAGATCAATTTCTAAATGAAAATGACAATCTTAGCTTTTCAGCAGGTCGGCGATTTTTAATATCGCTTTCACATAATACTTACTGTGGTTGTAATGATAAATAACTTTTTCGGCTTTCTTACGGCTGATTCCCGGTCGCCAGCCGTGGCTTTTAAGATAGTTGGCGATGCTGGCAATGGCATCGGCATGGGTGAGGAGGTCTATCGATCCATCATTGTTACCGTCCTTTCCGTAATTAAGTATACTGCTGGGTACGAATTGCGACAAGCCCATGGCGCCGGCAAAAGACCCGGGTATCTCGGCAGGATCGAACCCTTCTTGCTCAGTATATTCTAAAAAAGCCTTCAGTTCCTTGTAGGCCCATTTTGATTTTTTGCGGGCTGATTTCTCAAACTTTTTTCTTGAGATCCGTTTGGCCGGCGGGATTTTTTTATAGAACTCACTGCGGATCTGCGGGTCCATCAGTGATGCCAGGGTGGAGAGAGTATTCAGGGTGGATCGTTTGCCCAGATATTTTCCCAGTCTGGTTTCTACCAGAAGAATGGCCGTGATGACATTTCCGCTCACCCCGTAGGTTTTTTCAGCGCCATCAAGTTCTTGTTTGTACGTCCCCATATATTTTTTGGCCCTGTCGATCGGTCCGTCGGCGGTAAACTGATCGTAGTCCAACTTGGCTTCACTGTAGGTGAACAACAGGGTCACGCCCTTAGTTTCGAAATAAACCTGGGGCCGCCGGTAGAGACGCTGGATTCTTTCATGATTAAAACCGTCTTTGATCAATTTTTTTTGCACAAATTCAAAATGATCGACATTTTGTTGGGGGGCGGACGCCCTTATCGGTGATGCTACGCACACCCCAAACATGGTCATAAAAATTAGTGAAAATAAAATTTTAGCGAGGTTTTGTTTCGTAAATACCATCTTTATAATATCCCAATTTTGAGAATCCGGAGTTGAATACTCAATCTTAATTTGATGAACCCGTAGAGTGTCAGAAATTATTGCTTTTTGTCATTCCTGCGAAGGTGGGAATCCAAGAAAGTAAGATGTTTCTGGATGCCGGATCGAGTCCGGCATGACAGCAGAAGGATTTTTTACAGAACTGTCAACCCTAGCCGCAATTTGGCACAAAAAGCACAAAAATCAATTTTCGGGGCCGAATATTAAATGTCTTGCAGTAAACAATCGTCGAAATTTCGTCTTGGGTGGTTCTGGCTTGATCCTATCGAAATCACGTGCTATTTTTATTGCCAATCATAGCATATTTGTCGGCAATTTACCATTGTGAAAAAGAAACTAAAAACCATATTTAGCTGCCAAAGCTGCGGTTTTCAAACTGCCAAGTGGATGGGCAAATGTCCGGATTGCAATTCATGGGATTCTTTTGTGGAAGAAAGGTCGGTTGCCGGATCAGACCGGCAGGGCTTCAGGGCAATTTCCTCCCCGCAGACCGCCCCGGTGCCAATTGACTCCATCGACCTGGACACTGAAATAAGACGGCACACGGGGATCAAGGAATTTGACCGGGTATTGGGCGGAGGCTTGGTGCCCGGCACCCTGGTTCTGATCGGCGGAGATCCGGGAATCGGGAAATCCACTCTGATGCTGCAGGCTTTAAACGGACTTGCCGGCCAGGGAAACCGGGTTCTTTACGTCTCCGGCGAAGAATCCATTCGTCAGATCCGACTGCGCAGCAAACGACTGAACACGCTTTCCCCGGATTTGCTGGTGGTTTCCGAAGTTGAAATTGAAGCCATCCTGACCATGATCGGTACCACCAAACCAAAGGCGGTGGTAGTCGATTCGATCCAAACCATGTTCAACGGAGATTTGACTTCGGCCCCGGGCACCGTCAGCCAAGTACGAGAGTCCACCGTAAGATTGATGTTGACGGCAAAAAAGACAGGTATTCCGATCTTTCTGGTGGGTCATGTAACCAAAGACGGAACCATTGCGGGACCCAAACTGCTGGAACATATGGTAGACACCGTGTTGTACTTCGAAGGGGATCGCAACCACATATTTAGGGTATTACGGGCGGTGAAAAACCGATTCGGCTCGACCAACGAGATCGGTGTCTTTGAAATGAAAGATAAGGGGCTGGATGAAGTCGCCAACCCGTCTGCGGTGTTTCTTTCCGAACGCCCTGCCGGGGCGGCCGGCTCGGTCGTAACCGCAAGCATGGAAGGTACGCGGCCGATTCTCGTCGAACTCCAAGCCTTGGCAAGTGCCACAAATTTCGGAACACCGCGTCGAACCATATTGGGTCTCGACCCCAACCGGGTGGCGTTGCTGGCGGCGGTTATGGAAAAAATACTCGGTATGCAATTAATGAGCTATGATATCTTTATGAACGTCGCCGGTGGGGTCAAAGTCACAGAACCGGCCATGGATATGGCCATTGTAGCGGCAGTGGCTTCCAGCTTTTTGGACAAGGCCATTTCTGACAACACTGTGGTTCTGGGGGAGATCGGCTTGACCGGGGAGGTGCGCGCTATCGGCCAGGCAGATACCCGGATTGTGGAAAGCCGAAAAATGGGTTTTAGCCGGTGCCTGTTGCCGAAAAGTAATCTAAAGCGTCTGCCCGACATCGATGGAATTGACATAGAGGGTGTGGAAACAGTTTCCGATGTGGCTGATAAGTTGTTTTGATAATTAATCCGGCTTAAAGATTAAAACTTTCCGCGTTCCAAATTGTTATTGAAAAATTGAAGGATGCTGGTTGATATAACGCTCGGTGGATTAATTATTTTTGTATCAGTTTGAACAGTATAAATCTTCAGAAACCCGTGCTTTCTTGATCTTGACTTGATAGTAAGAGCGATAGTATAGGTTACCAGATTTGACCAAGATTTTGAGGAATTCAAAAAAAAATAAGCCCTGGCAGGATCATTATACACAGCAAGCCAAAAAGGAGCGATACCCGGCTCGATCCGTTTATAAATTAGAGGAGATCCAAAAAAAACACCGCCTCATCAAAAAGGGTGATAAAGTACTGGATCTGGGCTGTGCGCCGG
>JASFFJ010000364.1:0-7881 GCA_050124355.1 Desulfobacterales bacterium
TTCGCTACTCGGCGAAAAAACCTTTTTCGATGTTTATCTGCCGGAAGAATTTTGAAAAATTCAGCAGGGTCAAGACAGGTCAATGGCAAAATATTCGAAAATGTCTGGGAAACCTTTGGCCGGCAGCACTGATCTTAGGTATTGACCATAAAAGGCGGCAGCTGATCTGTATTGTGCAAAATGGTGAAAAAGTAAACGATCAACCTAAACTTGCTTTCAAATCCCCCAGCCGCTGTTCCACAAGATTTAGCCGTGAGAGCAGACATATCACCAATGCGGTTGATTGCCGATATGTTTGCCCATGACTTCCAATGTTTCCGATACGACGACAAATGCTTCCGGGTCGATCTTGCGGATAATTTCCTTGAACCGCGAGAGCTCCGTAAATGTTATCACCGAGTACAGAATGTGTAATTCCTGACCGGTATAACCGCCCTCACCGCGCACGACGGTGACACCCCTGTGCAGATGATCCATAATTTCACGTGATATCTCCTGCCAGCGCCGGGAAATAATCATTATCGTTTTTCGCTGGCTAAGCCCCACGAGTACCAGATTATAAAAATGAGACGTCACATAAAGATAAATCAGGGTGTACAGAATCATTTCAAGTGGAATGCGAAATGCCGCGGTGCCCATCAATATGGCATTAAAAACCAATGTAAATGTGCCCGGTCTAACGGAGAATTTTTTATACAAGACAACCGAGAGAATATCCAATCCGCCGGCAGATCCCAGGGACTTTAGAATAATTCCCGATCCCACACCGGTGATGATTCCTGCAGTCAAGGCCGAGAGAATCATATCCTGAATCTGAATTATGGGAAACGGCAACAGCATCGCCCCAGAAAAGATAAAAACCCCGGCAATACTGTATAAAAAGAAGCGACGTCCGACAAACAGCCATCCAACAATGAAAAGGGGAATATTTAACAAAAAATACATCACTCCCAAGGGCAGAATCGGCAACACATAGTATATTAGAAGTGCCAGTCCCGTGAGGCCGCCGGCCAAAAATTGCTTGGGGATCAGGATTCCCTTGATCGCAGCAGCACAAATTATACTACCCGCGAAAATAAGTACTAGATTTAAACATAAGGCCTTGATCGATTTAATAGCTTCCATAACTCACCACTGTTCCAGACTTGGTTGAATAGCTTGGTGGTTGAATGGTTGATAAGTTAGATTATAGTTAGCGTTTCAGAATGTTACAATTTTTAAAATATGAAATGTCCGATTATTATGCAAATATGGGACAAATCCATCAGCATGCCATCATCGCAAACACATTACCGTCCGGACGAGAGTATTAATTCTGATCGCTCAGAATTTACGCTGGTGGATTTCTTCCAAGGTCATTGATTTCAGATCTTCAACCAGCGCAACCAGATGGGAAATCATGATCTCCCAGATTTTTTGGCCTTTTTCGGCACTTGCTTTGGTCGGGTCGCCCATAACGCCGCTGTGTGAAATTTTACGGGTGTAGGCATACCATGAAACACCGCGCTTTGAGGTAAAATCCAGATACCGGCTCGAGAATTCTGGGACTTCCCGGCGGGCCTGATCCATTTTAACGAGATGGGGCCGTACTGCCAGACTAGTGCTGGTTTCGATTTCGCCAGCATGCACGTCGTTGGGGGTTTCCACCAGGGAGTAGATGTCCACATCGCTGGTTTCCCCTGTATCCACGCAAACGAAAATATGCGCGTCGCGATTGATCATTTGGGCGGCATGATTCAGAGCCGGGCTGTTCCCGCCGTGAGCATTGATAATCACCAGTTTTTTGATGCCGTTGCGCGATATGCTCATACCGATGTCATAGACCAGATTGGCAAGCGCATCGTTTGAAATGCTGACGGTTCCCTTAAACTCATCGTGGTGGTAGGCAACACCATAAGGTATGTTCGGCAGCACCAGCGGTTTTGGTTCACCGCATGCCTCTGCAACCCTACGCGCTAAATAATTCGCATCGAAAGCATCCGTGTCGAGAGGTAAATGGGGTCCATGCTGCTCGATGGACCCCACCGGCAGCAGGGCAATATCCACTTGCTGGAAGTATTTTCGGGCTTGCGGCCAGGTGAGTTCTCCCCACAGATACTGTTGGTCGTCCATTGAGCGACCTGTACTTTCCGAGCTTCGGTTTTGCCCATTTATATCGAGCTCAAAGGCATACGGTTGATGCAGACCGCCATCGCTCAAGGGATCAAAGGTCGTCCACTTTTTGCCGATGCGGCGCATGGCGCCGTCGGCATGTTGCATAAAAATCTGTAGCAGAGGAATCCGCAAGTCTATTGGTATGGAACTCATTGGGGACACCCTGGGATCGTACCGCAGATTGAGAACTTTCGGCTGCGCGCTAAACATTTTTTTTTGATTTTCGGATGGAACGAACAGTCCCTTTTGCAGCAGCATGTAACCTAGCTGGCGAACTCCGCTGGATTCCTGGCTGACGCCCTTTTTGATAAATCCGGCCAGGGCGCTTTCAACTTGAGATGCGCGATAACCGCACCGCGCAGGGTCGACATCCAGCGCCAGCAGCATGCTGACAATTCGGCGACATTTCTCGCATTTGCCGCAGGGATAGATGCGATCGTCTTCTTTATGAGTGGCGTGACATGAGGTTTGAAATTGCTGGAGTTCAGGGTATCGCAAGGCAAGAATCTTTTCAATCAGAAGCTCCGACAATGGCCGTAGAATGGAAAACTGGCTGATCGCCCATCCCTTGCGCATAAAAAAATTTGTGATGGTTTGATCGAAATAGATGCTCTGGTCAAACAAACCGTCATAATGGGTAATTCCAAAACTGGTTTTGCGAACAGACGTGTCGAACTCATCGCCGATGAGTAATCGGCCTATAGCCCTTTTACGCATCAAGGGCAGAACGCCGAATAAAAAAACGGCGACGGTCCATAGACGGATGGGATACTCGTCCGATCTTACGTCGGCGAAATCCCTGCGAATGAACGGCAAGCGTTTCAGCATCCAGGAAAACAGGCGATCGGAGTTCACCCAGACTTTGGCGGTGTTGGGGACATTGGCTTTGAAATGCCGATAGGCATTCAGGGCGGTGAACCAGTGTCGTCCGGACTCATTGACAAAGATGGGGTGAACCTCACGGCCGATTTCATCGAGCAGGCAGTAGCTCAATAAACTGTCTTTGCCGCCGCTGGAAAGAATGCAGTGTTTCTCTCTTTGAACCGACCAGGGTTGCCATACCGATCTGGCTTTATTTCGCAGAGACTGTGGAAATTGCAGTTTGGCCCTAAGATATTTCTGTTGCTTTCGCGGCGACAGACCGGCAGCAGGTTCCACCAGAAACGGGTTAGGTTCCAGGAATTTTTTAACGTAAATTTCCCGGGCCGTATTTTCCGCCATGTCCCGGATAAACCGGCGGTCGATGTCATCAAAAATGCCATGGAAAACCACCGTGCCGCAAAACAAACCGTAATTCAAGGCCACCTGGGCGGCAATCATATTGGCCAGATTTTGAGATTCGGGTTCAACAGGATCAAAGACGGTTTCCTCGTAGCTGTAGATGAGCTCTGTTTGTTCCATCTTCCCATTGTAAAAAAGGCGATAGGGAGCGATCAGTCGGTTAGGTTCGAGCTTCACCGGACCGACTTCCAGACACTCAAAGACAATGAGCATTGCAAGCGGATCGTCCACCGAATTTTTGGGGACATCTTTTCTGTCATTCGTATTTTCGTTTTGCATCGTTATCAGGGATTCCTCTGCTTTGATTTCATGATTTTCTCCCGGTCAACACCACCACATAACGATCACCCGCCAACGGCTCCTTCGCATGCTTGTCCATCAAGGCAATCAGGCCGGCAGTAGATGCCGGCAGTACCTGCAATCCCTCTTTTTCACGAATGAGGCGCGCATTTGTGCGCATGGCTTTGTCGGATGCATCGGCAGCCCATCCACTGGTTTGGCGAATCGCCTCCAGGGCATGGTCGCCATCGATGGAGTGCCAGTTAATCAAGGGCTCATTCACGCTGGTTTTATGGATTTTGCCTGGATTCAAATCTTCGCAGGTTGCGGAATTGTTCAGATAGGCCTGGACAATCGGGTTTTTGCGAAATGAAGAGCCCGCCACGACCCGCGGCATCCGTGATGTCTTGCCGCGGCGGTAAAGGCTCAAAAAGCCCCTGTAGATGCCGGCCAGAGTCGTCCCGTTCGAGACCGGGGCTGCAACAGCCAAGGGAGCATCCCGCAGCTCGTCATAAATTTCGTACGCAATTTGGCCGTAGGCCCGGAGTTGGGTCAAGGTGTTGCTGCCGCCCGGATTTGCGTCATAGAATTCATTTTCATGGGCTTCTTCGCATGAAACATCCACGGCAGTTTCATAATCACCCGGTACCCGAATAATTTCAGCCCCCAAATCGGTCATTTCTTTTATACGATTCGTGTGATAGCCTTGAGGGATATAAACTTGGCAGCGCAGACCCGCAAAGCTGGCTGCCAGCGCCATTGCGACACCGTAATTCCCGCAGGTGGCAACTGTCATCGTATCGAATCCGCGTCGCAATGCATCCATGGCCTGGGCAAAAGCGATACGATCCTTCTGGGTCCCGGTGGGATTGCCGCCCTCGAATTTCAGGTAAATCTGGCGCAGCCCTACCTCGCGTTCGATGTTACGTGCCCTGACAAGCGATGTATCACCGACTTCCGAATCAAAAATGTCCTCATAGGCCTCCAGGCGATCCTCCAGAGGGAAATCCGGATTTTCCGAAATTTTCTTCTTTTCTTTGACTTCCCGAATAACTTGGAAGGTTTCCCCGGTAGCCCCATCTATTAGATTAAACGGTCTATTGTTATATTCCATGCCTGATCTGCTTTCCTTTTTTCGTTCACAGCGGTTATCATTTAGGTCGGAATGAAATAAACGACCACGCCAAAAGGCGTGGGTTTCTAAGTTTCATCAAAAATGTAGGGTGCCTCAAAAAGGGGCATTCTGATAATGGACCTCGATTCGTCCCACCCTTTTTAATCCAGCACCAAGAGCTTGTTTATGATAATGGATTTCGGCTTCCGGATTGAGTCGGGCACAGATCCTGCTGGAATGACAACCGGATGCAAGATTTGACTTTTTTACAAGTTCGTCTTTCTTGTATGTCTTCAGAGCAATTGATGTGCCAATTTCATAACCAACTGAAATTGATTAATTAGTTTGAAATTCGAATGATTAATAGGAATCCGTTGTTCCGATTTTACAGGATTGGATATAATCTTGTTTTGGTGGGCTATTTTTTTAACCCTGCAAGATTTTGAAATTTAGCAGAATTGATGAACAAATAATGAGAGATCTGAATCGATCCATTCAGGAACTAAATGTTTGGATATTTCGGCGTTTTGCGGAGACGAATTTTCAATTTTGTTGACATTTCGAGTATAAAATATAAAAAAGGCGAGACTTTGTTTATCCAACTAGTATATTAGCGGAAAGGTGATTATTCTTCCCGTGAATGATAGGAACGGCTATCTCCAAAAATCAGCGACCACCAGCAGAGCATGGGTCCACGGCTCCTTCGAGGGGTATTCCTCATACCCCCAGCTGGTGGTCGCTGATTTGGCGGTCCTACAGCTAAAGTCACCCTAATAGGCAATTTCAATATCGAGGACTATATGAAGTCAATTCTCGTTGTAAGCAATGATCTGGATTCATTTAAAATAATAAACACTTGTTTTAAACCAGACTATAATATTGAAAGGGTTTCGACAGAGATTCTAGGACGCCAAAATCTTGAAACGATCCGATCTGAAATGGTATTTATTGATCTGGATATTCTTCGTGAAATGGCGCCTGACGAAAACTATAAAGCGGCTTTAAAGCTCTTTTGGCAAATATATCCTTCGCTTGAAATCATCGTGATGGCACCGCAGCGGAAGATCCGCAATGCCGTAAAAGCGGTTAAAGCCGGCGCCAGTGATTATCTGACATATCCATTGACATCCGAGCAGGTTAAACTCGTATTCGAAAATATTAACAAGGCCAACATCCTGCACTCTGAAATTGATTATTTGCGTGATCAAGTTTTGGAGGTAGAGTCATTTGAGCTATCCAAGACAAACAGCCCGAAGGTAAAGAAGGTTTTTGCGCAAATTGGCTCGGTAGCGCCGACCAAAAGCACTGTGTTGATTACCGGTGAAACCGGAACCGGAAAAAGTGTGATTGCCAAGCGCATTCATCAGCTTAGCAATCGAAGAGATGCCCAGTTCATCGGTGTTCACTGCGGCGCAATTCCAGATACCCTCATTGAAAGCGAAATGTTTGGCCATGAAAAAGGAGCCTTCACTGGGGCTATCCGCAGGAAACTGGGTAAGTTCGAAATCGCGAAAGGCGGAACAATCTTCCTAGACGAGATCGGAACCATCACACCATCAGCTCAGATTAAGCTGCTGCAGGTGTTACAGGATGGAACATTTCAGCGGGTAGGTAGAGAAGGAACGCTTAAAACAGATGTTAGGGTTATCACGGCCACTAATGCGGATCTTAAAAAAATGTGCGATGGTGGAGAATTCAGAAAAGACCTCTATTACCGTCTGAATGTATTTCCAATTGAAATTCCACCCTTGAGAGAAAGGGAGGAAGATATTCCACTATTCATCGCGGTATTCTTAAACAAATTAAATAAATTTTCTGCGAAGACAATTCATAGTATCCACCCCCAAGTGTTGGATGCCTTAAAAAAATATCATTGGCCTGGCAATATCCGGGAGCTGGAGAACTTAGTTGAAAGAGCTCATATTTTGGAAACGACGTCCTTATTAACCCCGGAAAGCTTTCCAAATGAATTGTTCGAAAGCGAAGCCAATCCTGTATTTGTTCCGACCAGTGAATCAATGACCTTAGCAGAGACTAGACAACGCGGTATTACGGAAATTGAAAGAAACTATCTAAAGGATGTCTTGTCTCGAAACAAAGGTAAAATTAATGAATCTGCCTCTGATGCCGGAATCAGTCCTCGGCAGCTAAACAAATTAATGAACAAATATGGCATTCGCAAAGAAGGTTTCAAAACCTGAAAACCATAAATCAGAACTCTTAATTCCGGGGATCACAAATTTCGGAATCGGCAGTTCCTAATCCATTACTTGTCTGATTCCCATATAGATGCATCATTTCACGTTACCCTCACCAGGCAAGCCGTTTGAATTGAGAAACTACGGAACCTGCGGTTCTTATGAAATTCCCATAAAGATAATTAAATTATATTATTTCAAACAGTTAGGATTTTGGCACCTGAATTGCATAGCCAAAAGGGTGCAACAAATTGAACCGTCAACTACAGGATTAAAAGCCTATGGCCAGCATAAAGGGAATTGTCATACCGGCCGCATGGGACCAAAACGGGAAAATCATTTCACTGGCAATTGCCACGGATGACGAGCAAGAGTACCTCATCGAAACCCGCCAGATATTCACCAAGCTGAAATCACTGTTACGGGAAGAGGTGGTGGTGACCGGTACGATCAGGCAGACCGAGAAAAACAAAATCATCGAGGTAAAGTCGTATAGTAGACGACAATAATATATGCCAAAAATTTGGCCGATTTATCGAATTGCCATGCAGGTCATGAAATCAGCAGCGTCTAGAGATACCTTAGTAGAGTGAGATAAGCAAGCCTGCCATGATTTTACGGATTTAAAGGCTCGGCCGATTTCTCTCGGATCTTTGCAAGGAATAGCGAAAACATCTGTAGAGGACACATCATGAAAAGATCATTAATTGCAGTCATTATGATACTGGTAATCATATGTTTGCTGGCCTCACCTGTTTTAGCCAAAAGGGTAACCCTTGTCGGAGAGGTCAATGACAACTACCAAATTGTAGCCGATAATCAAATTTATGAAGTTGACAACACTGTGGTTGGTGA
>JASFFJ010000365.1:0-7872 GCA_050124355.1 Desulfobacterales bacterium
GAACCTGGAAGAAATGGTCCGGAAAGGTACATTTCGGGAAGATTTATTTCATCGACTGAACGTTTTTACCTTGCATTTACCGCCCTTGCGGGATCGGAAAGAGGATATTCCCCTATTAGTAGACTATTTGCTCCAAAACACGCCGAAAAAATTGACTATTTCTCCGATGGCCTTGCAGATGCTGGTGGCTTTCTCATGGCCCGGCAATATTCGCGAGTTGAAAAACACCATCGAAAGCGCCTCGGTGATTACCGAAAACGGGATCATCAAACCGACGCACCTCCCCGCAAAAATTACCGGCGGGTTTGATCAAAACCAGATAACAGCCGGTAAAAATACGGCGAAGATTTCTCTGGATGAACGTCTCAAGGAAATTGAGAAGAGTATCATCATCGAAGCTTTAAAAAAAACCGGAGGGGTTCAGGTGCGGGCCACCGAGTTGCTAGGTATCAATCAACGCAGCTTGTGGCATCGTATTAAAAAATACGATATTGATGTTAAGGGCATAAAAAATTACGATTTATGAAGAAAATGATGTTGAGAAAACTACATTTTTTGTAGATTCCAGGCCAAAGAAACAAAAAGTGACTTTCTGTGATAATTTTTAAATTTTTTAACCCTTAGAAATAATTAGATATAAATTTAATTTATAACCCGCGTTTAATTATTGGCATTTCTTATGCATATAAGATAAAAGAATTCTCAGTAAATTGTATATTTAAAACAGTGAACTTGACAAAACCTTTCTTGTCATCAAGGTTTTAGCGTTTGAATCTAAAGGCTGTGAGAGCTTTTAATAAAATGTCGCGGCATGATTCGAAAGATGATTTTTTCAGTTGTGCTTTAAAAACCACAGACTAACATTGAGAGAGGCAACCACCATGAAAAAGCAAAATCTACTACGCAATGATGAAGGTTTCACCCTGGTGGAAATCATCGCGGTCCTGATTATCCTGGGAATTTTGGCGGCTGTGGCCGTTCCGCGCTACATTGACCTGGAAAGAAGTGCAAGAGAGCGAGGTCTTGATGCCGCCGTAGCTGAAATGAACGGCCGCGAAAGCCTGGTCTGGGCGGCGGTTAAGATATCCCCGACCGGATACGCCGATTACGGAGGGGATACCGGCGTCCTGGGTGAACTGACTGCCGGTAATCATTGGGATCTTGGTCCTGAATACGCTTGGGATACTGTTCCTCCTGGCGCCACGGCCACGCTCACGTTTCAAAATGTCGCAACCGCTTCCTTGACCCGCACGCCGTCTACGACGACTACGCCGGCGACCTGGGCTAAAAATTAGCAGTACGGTTACCTGATCCGCTTTCGGCCTTCTGTTTTTATATTTTTCACCGCCGTTTTTGAAGGTATCGCAGAACGAAAAGGGCAGCGAACGCCCACTGCTCTTTTCGTCCTGCCGGATATTCAGAAAATCCCTTCCCCTTGCCCACCTTATTTCCTGTGTTATATTGATAACTCAGAAAAGTTTGAGCGGTTAACCCCTTGGACCTTTTGTTTGAGCGGGTGTGTCCAAAGGCGCAGGGAACTCAGCCGTTTTACTACACAGATCCCAACAAGTTAATTACTATAAACTTTTTGAATCAACGAATCCTGATACAAAACGCTCAACAGGCAAAGCAATACAGAAAGGATAGATCTATGAAGCTTGCAGTCAGCGGTAAAGGCGGTGTCGGCAAAACAACCTTCGCATCTTTACTGATTCGTACGTTCAATGAAACCGGGAAACGGGTGTTGGCCATTGATGCAGATCCGGATGCCAATCTGGCGGCCGGTCTTGGTATCGAGAACGCCGCAGACATTGTCCCTATTTCCGAAATGAAAGAGCTCGTATTTGAACGGACCGGCGCCCAGCCCGGCACTATCGGCGGGTTTTTCAAACTAAATCCCAAGGTGGATGATCTGCCGGATTCGCTTTCGGCCACCTATGAGAATATCAAGCTCATGCGTCTGGGGGGTGTGAAAAAAGGTGGTGCCGGGTGCATTTGCCCGGAAAGCACCTTGCTGCGGGCCTTGGTTATGCACATCGTTCTGGCCAGAGATGAAGTTGTGGTCATGGATATGGAAGCCGGTATTGAACACCTTGGCCGGGCCACTGCCGAAGCTGTCGACAAATTAATCGTGGTGGTGGAGCCGGGGCGGCGCAGTATCGATACGGCCGAACATATCCGGCAGCTGGCCGCAGAGATCGGGCTGAACAGCATCGGTATCGTCGGCAACAAGATCCGCGGACCCAAAGACGAGGCGTTTCTTCAAAAACATCTGGCCGACTTTGAATTCATCGGCTTTCTACCCTATGATAACTCCCTGATTGAAGCCGATCTTAACGGTATTTCACCGTTTGAAGTGGATTCGCCGTCGAAGGAGAGTGTCGAAAAAATGATCGCGAAACTGTAGAAATTGAATAATGTATCGAAGTAAACAGCGTTATTCAAAAGCCAAACGCCGGCTTAGCAAACCATCGGCAACACCCCGGATAAAGCCTGGTGCAGACGCCGGTCTCAAGAAGGTATTTTCCGCCATCGGTGTCCCCAGAGACCGGCCGTTTGTTCCTGACGCATTTCAAACGCGGGCGTTGGCAGCCGTGGAGCATACAGACTGTTTGGTCACCGTACCCACCGGGGCCGGTAAAACGTGGATTGCAGAACAGGCCATCGCCCGCATCCGGGAAAAAGGCGGTCATTGCTGGTATGCCTGTCCGTTAAAAGCCTTGAGCAATGCCAAATATGCCGAATTCTCTGATATTTTCGGAGCAAAAAATGTGGGTATCCTCACCGGTGATCGCAAAGAAAATCCGGCTGCCCCGATCATTGTCGGTACGACCGAAATATTGCGTAACCGACTTTATGATGCCATGTACCGGGGAAAATCTTTGGATACCGATTTTGTGGTGTTAGATGAAGCCCATTTTTTGGGTGATCAGGATCGCGGTGTCGTCTGGGAGGAGATCATGATCTATCTGCCGACGCGGATACCATTGTTGATGTTATCCGCCACCATCGGTAATGCCGCTCAGATTGCAGCCTGGCTAACATCTATTCGCTCCAAATATTGCGAAGTCATCGAAGAGACCGTTCGCCCGGTCCCATTGTTTCCCCTTTTCTTGCATCCTGGCGGTACCTTGCTGCCGCTGACCACACCGGTCAAAGCGGGGATACATCCACGGCTTTACAAAAAAGTCGACCGGTTTATCAAAACCAGAAGACGGCGACCTTTTGGACGTCATCGTAGTTTACCGCCATTTGGGGACATTATGAAGGTCTTAAAAAAATATAATCTTTTACCGGCGATATTTTTTCTTAAATCCCGTGCTGACTGCGATGCAGCCCTGGATACCTGCCGGAAGGATCAGACCGCTGCTTACGGCCCCAAACAGAGGCTCACGCAAAGAGTCGATGCGTATTGTCAACACACGCCTCACGTTGCCTCTCATCGTCAGCGGTGGCATTTGGAAAACATGGCAGTCGGCGCTCACCACAGTGGGCAGCTGCCTTCCTGGAAACTAATGTTGGAAAAACTGATGACCGAAGGTCTTCTGGATGCCGTTTTTGCGACTTCCACGGTAGCCGCCGGGGTTAACTTTCCTGCCAGAACGGTTGTATTTTTTAATTCGGATCGATTCAATGGCAAACATTTTCTGCCGCTAACCCCTACCGAATTTCATCAGATGACCGGTAGAGCCGGACGAAGAGGAATGGATAAGATCGGATTCGCTCTTGTGGTGCCCGGTAAGTTCATGGACGTGCGGTTAATGGCCAAATTGCTAACCTTGCCGCCATCTGAAGTTGTCAGTCAGATCAAGATCAATTTTTCGATGGTGCTGAATTTGCTGCTTTCCCACACTCCCGATCAAATCGAAACGCTTTTGAGAAAATCTTTTGCAAACTATTTAATCAAACAATCGAAGCAAAAAAAGGTGACTTCAGGCGGACAGAAATATCTCTGGCAGAGTTTTTTACGCCATCTTGATTTTTTAAAAAGCACCGGATTTGTGACAAACACGAATGTGTTGACTTGGGATGGGCAATGGGCCAGTCAATTGAGGGTGGATCAACCGCTTTTAATTGCAGAAGGATTTAGAAGCGGGGTATTACCGCAATCAGACCCCGCTCTGCTTGCAGCTGTGATTGCTTCTTTTGTGAATGAGCGCGAAGTCAATGATAGAATAAACAGAAAATTCGTTGCGGTATCACTATCAGAATTGTTTTCAAAGGTGACTGGCGCGATAAAACCATTTGCTGCCAGGATGGCCCGAAACAATTTCGACGTGCGTCCCTTGCAATTGCGACCGGCAGCCACCGTCTACGCCTGGGCCTGCGGACAATCCTGGAATACCGCTCTGAATATCGCAGAAATGGAAGAGGGGGATCTGGCCATGCTGATTGTCAGAACGGCGGATAACCTGCGGCACATTCGGGGTCTGAAAAATGTTTTTCCTGACGCGGCTCAAACAGCATCTATATCCATCGAAAAGATTATGAGGGAACCGGTTGTGAATGAATATTGAAGAATGACTATTGAAGAAAATAAAGGACAAGAATCAATAAATCTTCAGTCCTTAGCGCTGCCAATGATGCTGCCTATTTTTTCAGCCAGTTGATTCAGGTTGAACGGCTTTTGAATGAAACCGTCGCACCCCCGACGCAGAATTTGGGTGGCCTGACCGTTCAGACTGTAGCCACTCGAAAGTAGCACTTTGATGTCCTGATTGATGTTTCTGAGACGATCAAAGGTTTCGCCGCCACTCATACCGGGCATAATCATGTCCATAATGACCAGATCTATCTTGGTCGAGTTTTCCTGGAATATTTGAAGCGCCTCCCGTCCGCTCAATGCGGAAAGCACCGTGTAGCCCAATTCTTCCAGCAATTCACAACCAACATCGAGGATCATCTTTTCATCGTCAATTAAAAGGATGGTTCCGGTGCCCCTGAACATCTCGGTCGGCACCGCTTTCTCCTGGACAGCCTTCTTCTCTGATGCCGGCAAATAAAGTGTAAATGTCGTTCCCTTTTCTTTTTCACTGGAAACATCGATGTAGCCGCCGTGGCTCTTAACAATGCCATAAACCGACGCCAACCCCAGCCCGGTTCCCCGGCCCATTTCCTTGGTGGTAAAAAAGGGTTCAAATATCCTTTTGCGGGTTTCCTTGTCGATACCCACACCGGTATCGGACACCGAGATTTCAACGTATTTTCCAGGCTCCACCTTAAACGGTTTGACGATGCTGCTATCCAAGATGACGTTCCGGGTCTTAAGATAAAGATTTCCGCCAGCAGACATGGCTTGCCAGGCATTAACGTATAAGTTTAATAGGGCCTGTTCGATCTGTCCGCTATCTACGTCGGCAGCCCAAATATCCTCATAAAGATCGGTGTGGACCTGAATTTCCTTCCTCGTCCTGGCAAACAGGGAGGAGGATTTTTTAATGACCTCATTGAGATCGGTGGTTTTAACCAGGTATTTTCCTCCGCGAGCAAACCCGAGAAGCTGCTTGGTTAGTTCGGTACCATTCTGAACAAATTTTTCAATATTTTTGATCTTTACAAAATTCGGATGTTCGGATTCGATTTTAAGCAGCATCAAGGTTGCATTGCCTTGGATGCCCATAAGAATGTTATTGAAGTCATGGGCGATACCACCGGCCAACGTTCCAATGGATTCCATCTTTTGGGCCTGCTGCAGTTGGGTTTCCAGTAGACGTTTTTCCTCTTCCGTCTCTTTGCGCTTGGTAATATCTCGCAGCAAGCCTCTAAATCCTGCAGGTTGACCGTCCTTGTCCGTTCGCAATGAAATTGACAGCTCAAGTATTGCCTTGCTGCCATTTTTTTTGATCACATGACAATCGGTGACTGCTTCGGGCCTTCCAGTCTGTTTGACCCGCTCCGTTACGCGAGAAATTTTCTTTGCGGTATCAGGGGTGGTGTAGTCATGGGTATTCATGCCTAACAATTGATTGCAGGGATATCCCAGAATTTTGCAGGATGGATCATTGGTAAATGTTAAATTACCGTTTAGATCGGTTTCGAAATAGCCTTCTTCAATACTATCCAGGATGGTTCGGTATTTTTCCGAGCTTTCCCGTAGCGCATTATCTGCTTCGCGGCGCTTTGTGTAAGTGTATTGGACATGGGAACCAAATATGACAAATATGCACAAGACCAAAAGACGCGTCCATATCTGGAAAAGGTCGGGTCCCAGGATAATTTGGAAAATATTGGCATCTGGCTCCAAAAAAAAATACATAAATGATTCACATATCCAGTAGAAGGCAGCCAGACCAACGCCGGTTACAACCATCGATTCTTTAATTGCGTCTTTAGATTTATTCGTCATCGTGTTTTCTCCAATGTAACTATTAAATAATATTAAAAAATCGGTTAGCTGTCAAATTAAAAAGGGTGATAATTCCAGGGGCTTTCGGTGCATACTCTAAGCGTTGCGTTATACTCAAAATTCCGGTATCATTAAATAAATTAATAATTCATCTTATTGTATCCATTGATATTGAGCCTGTGAACACTTCCAATAAAGCGGACATCCCGATCACTTCCAGTCCGAAGTACGAAGTCCTGCAGCTAGCGCTGCTGGCGATCGTAGTTATCCTCATTTATGCCGATACCCTAACCACGCCGTTTATCTTAGATGACATCCACAACATTCGGGACAATTCTCATATCCGCATCACTTCTCTCAGCCTGAATAATATCCTTCGGGCCGGCTTACAAAGTCCAGCTGCCAGCCGCCCGATTGCCAATATCAGTTTTGCACTCAACTATTATTTTAGTGGATTGAATCTCGTCGGCTTTCACCTAATTAACATCCTGATCCATATTCTCGCTGGTATTTTTTTGTATTTTTTTGTCAAAACAACCTTAACATCACCTGTGCTGCGAGCTCGATTCGAAAAATGTGGTTGGGTTCCGTTTTTTACAGCCTTTATTTGGCTGGTTCATCCGCTCCAAACCCAATCGGTTGCCTACCTTGTGCAGCGCATGAACAGCCTGGCAGCCATGTTTTTTATATTGTCGATGCTGTTCTATGCGAAGTATCGCTTGGCCACCAGTACCCAGGGCAAGCCGTCGCTATTGGTCGGATGTATCTTTGCCGGTTTGTTAGCCCTTGGCACCAAACCGATTGCGGCGACCCTGCCGGTATTTATCATTTTATACGATTGGTATTTTTTTCAAGATTTAAGCTTTCAGTGGGGCAAAAAGCATTTCCTGATTTTAGGCGGCATTTTGTTGCTTGTTATCAGCGTTTCGCTGATTTATTTGGGAGATGATCCGATTGTCAGAATTCTTTCCGATTACCGGCACAGGGACTTTACTTTATTCCAGCGTGTTTTGACCCAGTTTCGGGTCGTCATCTTCTATATTAGTTTACTATTGTGGCCCCAGCCATCAAGATTGAACCTCGATCATGATTTCGTGCTGTCTCATTCGTTAACGGATCCAGTAACGACCCTGATTTCAATGTTGACAATCACTGCCTTGATTGTACTATCCATCTTGACGGCGAAGCGAGAACCGATTCTTTCCTATGCGATTCTCTGGTATTTCGGCAACCTGGTCATCGAATCGTCGGTTATCGGGCTGGAGCTCGTGTTCGAACATCGCAACTATTTACCGTCTATGTTTGTCATCCTGGCTATGGTTACCCTGGTTTTTCGATACGTGAAACCAATCTGGACGGGAGTCGTCTTCTTGTGCGTTGTGGGAACCCTGTTTACGGTGTGGACATTTGAGAGAAACAAGGTCTGGGCAGATGAATTGTTACTGTACCAAGACTGCGTCAGGAAATCCCCTGCAAAGGCACGGCCCCACAATAATTTAGGCGCCATTTTATTGCGCCGGGGCCGA
>JASFFJ010000366.1:0-7843 GCA_050124355.1 Desulfobacterales bacterium
AAAGGCCGCCATGCTTTCGGCGGTTGCGAAAAGAAAATGCTCCCGATCAACTACCTTCCAAATATGGCAGTGATTTCAATTGAAACCCTCATGGGCGAAAACAAAGATGCAGCGACGATATGGAGAGGGCCGCTAAAGATCGGCGCGATCAGACAATTTATCTCCGACATTGAATGGATGCACTTGGATTATCTGGTGATTGATTCGCCACCGGGAACGGGTGATGAGCCTTTGACCGTGGCCCAGACCATACCGGATGCCAGGGCCTTGATAGTGACCACACCGCAAGAGGTTTCCTTGGCGGACGTAAGAAAATCCATAAACTTTTGCCGCCAGGTCAACATGGATATTCTGGGTTTAGTGGAAAATATGAGCGGTTTAAAGTGCCCATACTGCGGAAAGATCATCGAGGTATTTAAAACTCAGGGCGGCGAGTTAACCGCTCAGAAAGAAGGCTTACGGCTTTTGGCGAAGCTGCCGCTTGAGCTTGAAGTGGTGAAGGAAGGGGATGCGGGCGACATCAGCCTGCTGGATGACGATACGCTTTTAATTACACAGGAATTCAACAAAATGGTCGCTGAAATTATGAAATTATTGGGTCCACAAACTTCTTCCTCCAGCCAAATTCAGAAACACGAAAATTTAAGCTAATAAAAGGAGGCATACGATGGCTACAAGCAAATCGAAACTGAAATATGTCCCGGACGTGCATGGAAAAAAAAGACCGGACGCCGCTCATCTGGCCGGTCAATTCATCCGGGAGTGGCATCAACATTATGTCAAACTGAAGGGCAAAAAAATTGAACCGTCAGAGATATCCCCTGTCATTTGCTTTTCGCGTAAAATCGGCGGGGGCGCATTGGAGATTGCAGACCTTTTAGCCGAAAAAATCTATTATCGTGTCGTTGACCGGGAGTTGCTGGAGCATATAGCAAAAGATAAGGAGTTGAGCAATAAAACCGTTGAATTCTTTGATGAGCGCTATCCTGGGAAAATGTCGGAATTGGCTTCGATGCTTTTTGGCGAAAAGTCATTTATCATGAGCGATTATGCCAAAAATTTAATTAGTTCCGTATATACTTTTGCAACTATGAGTTCGAGCATATTTGTCGGTAGAGGAGCCCATCTTATCCTGCCGAGGGATCGAGTGCTGGCAGCACGCATTATTTGTTCGGATGAGTACCGCATAGCGCGATTGGCCAGTATTTTAGATGTCGAAGAAACCGAGGCTGAGAAACTGTTGCATCAGATCGATCATGAACAACGGGCTTTTTTCAAAAAGGTTTTTGGTAAAAAAGATGCGTCGCCCTATGAGTTTGATTTGGTCATCAACAGTGATTTCATTGCTGAACCAAGCGGCGCAGCAGAAGTTATTGCATGTGCATTCAAAGAAAAATTTGCAGCGGAATTGGAAGGAAAACTATTTGTAGATAGAAATGCTGCCTAATGAACGAAAGAAATAAAAGGCGCCAAAGAACGAGGATGAATCAAAATAAGGCATTGCTTCGAAGGCACTGAGACGAAAGCGATAATATCGTGATACGCAGCTTATGTGATACCGATTTTTATAGGCTCACCATGATGCAGGTGGTCCTTTCAGTATCCAGAAATCAGGAACAAAGGAGGGAATTAAAATGTTAGATGTGAATATCACCCAGGCATCTGATACAGGAAACTATTTAGACACTGCCAGGTATCTAAATGATGGTGAACTTGCTGAGACGCTACTAGAAAACGAGAAACAAAACGGTGGGAAACTCAGCTACTCGGATATCGTGTTTAGTTTGCGGAATTTCCTTAAAATGAAATATTATCCGGTGGCGGTTAAATATTTTTTTTCAGAGAATGAACTTGAGGATTTTAAGAAAAATGTCGACTACAAGACTGCATTTCACCCATATACGTTTTGCCATTATGTAGCTGCATCCCGACAACGCGGTGATATCTTGCTCGGTGTAAAGGACACGCTCGGCTGTACCAACGCCAAATATGTAATGAGCTGGAAGGAATTGGATGACGCCGAAATTAAGAGCCACTTGAAATACACAAAGGATTGGGATCAGGCCAAACGATTTGTGGAAACCAAGAAACAACTGCCTGAAGGATTACTCGCCTTTGCAACGGCCCCCCTGCATAGGTCGCCCTATGAGCCGGATGTAATCCATGGTGTCAGCGATGTCCTGCAGGCGTATCACCTGGGAAATGACTGGTGTGCCGCACATGATGCGCATCCCTTTGCCATGACCATGACCATGAATTCTTCGATATGCCATGGATGTGTGCAATGTCACATGCTCGCGCAGCCGAACATCACACCGATGTGCAGCAGCAGTAAAACCGCAGGCAAAACCGAACAGGGGGAAATTAACTGGGTCTGGCCCGGTGACCAGCTCGAGCCCACCGTCAGATGGATGCTGGAACGAATCGTTCGAGATGGGGGTGTATCTTTTCCGAGAACCGGCGAAACATATCCTGGATTCGATGTTTGCAAGTTGTGTAACTTTCTGGTTTTTAGAAAGCCCAAAGAAAAGAATAAATAACCAAATTAAAAATTTAAAAATCCTGCTCGTTGACGATGATGAGTGGATTAGAGATTCGTTGAGTTTATTTTTTGAAGGCGAGGGGTGCAATTTTCTGGCATTTGAAACCGCTGAAGAAGGTATGGAAGCCGTCAAACAGCAAGCTTATGATATCGTTATTTCAGACTACAAATTGCCCGGTATGGATGGTTTGGAGTTTCTTAGAAGGGTTAAAGAAAAACGACCGAATGCTTTTGAGGTCCTTACCACGGCTTACCCGAATTGTGAGATATTAAAAGAAGCCAAAGCGATAGGTGTTAAGGATATTATTCCGAAACCCTTTACATCTGAAGATGTTGAGACATCTCTGGCCCGAATTGTTGAAAACAGTGCCTAAAAAAGGAGGTTTGAAATGACTGAATTTAATCGACGTCAGTTTCCTCGACAAAATGCTGAAGAGATCATTCAGATTATACTTGCTTCCGATGATCCCAAAGGCCACAAGGATAGTCCCGATTTAATCCCGGCTAAAATGCGTAATCAAAGCGATGAAGGTTTCTATATTGAAATTGATCGTGCCCTCATTCCCGGGTCGAATGTCAGAATCAAGATGGTCCCCCCGAATGGATATCATCCTGAGGAAGCTCACTATATGCGCGATGGACGGATCATAAGGTGTGAAAAAGTCGCTGACACAACCTCCCGCTTCGGGGTTGGTATCAAAATACTCCGAAAGGTCATCCAGGCCCGTGTTCTGACTTCACGTTTTAAATAGACCTGCACAAATGCAGTAAATTGATATTTTTTGCTGACTATCGAAAAAATAGTAGCTAATCTTTTCAGCTGGAAGCCGCTCCCACAAAGTTATATTACTCAGTATAACCAAAAGTGTCACGGCAGTACTATTATCAGCTCCTTCTACCATCCCCACCAGATTCAAGTTCGCAAAACTACGAAATAAAAAGTTAAAATTTTTCTAAATTTTAGTGTTTTGAAAGTAAAAACTTTATTCAATATATTCTAATATATAGAATTAATTAGAGAAAATAAAAATATAGCAAGTTGGCATGACTTGTGCTCTTACCAAGTTTCAAAGCGAAGATTCTGCCACGTACTCATAATAGAAAGCCTACGACGGATCAGAGAACGCTGCAGGCGTCTTAGAATTTGTCGGCGCTTTATTGGGGAGATTTGATTATCAGGTGAGTTTGTTTCACGCAATCCGGAGCAACGGGCAAGGACAACCTCAATATCAACACATATTTTCTTCAAAAGAGTATACCAGAGCCGCTGTTAAAGAAATGGCCTCAACCCTAAAGGCGGCTCAAACTAAATTGATTGATATGGGTTTAAAAGCCGATAAGGTTTCAACTCAGATTGACGAAAAAGCAGTCTCTCGTGCCGGAACAATTGTCGATAGGGCGAAACAAGAGGATTTCGGGACCATCGTCATGGGAAGAAGAGGCCACTCTCACGTTCGCGATTTTTTCATCGGTCGGGTAACCAACAAAGTCATCCATTGTATGAGTTTATCGACGAACACTTCAGCAATTTTCCAAACACCAAAACGACAGTGGTTGCCGGCGACGCTTCGGAAGAAATTCTCAACTATATTGAAGACCAGCACATTGATTTGGTCATCATGGGCACCCATGGCCGTAAGGGCATGGATAAAATAATCTTTGGATCCGTAGCGGAGCGGGTGCTTAAAGCCGCACCGGTGCCGGTGATGGTGGTGAACCCATATAAAACCGGTTAAAGCAAGAGAGTTCCGGATCATGGGTGTCGAAAATTTAGACAAAATATTTCAGCCAAAATCTATCGCAGTCGTCGGCGCCAGCGATAGAAGCGGCAGTGTCGGCGCAGCTCTGATGCACAACCTGATCGAACGTGGTTTTGCTGGTGAAATCCATCCCATCAATCCTAATCAGAAAAAAATAGGAAAACTTCCGGCCCATCCCTCGATCAGGGATCTTGAGTCACTAATTTGGAATTTCCCTATACTCATAACGTGAACAGACATTTGGTCCTCCCTTCATGTCGTTTTACTAAACACGAATGTGACAGCTAACATTTTTAACAGCAATTTATTTGAAAGATTGCGAAATAAAATTTCCCAATTTTTCTAATTTTCCTATCATTTACGAGCCAAGAATTATCAATGTCAAGGGAATCTTACGATAAGAATCTGAATTTATTTAACTTGTATTACTTCGATGTTACTGGCACATTTTATGCAATTTCTATTGGAAAAAAGTGCCTTCTCAACTTGACACCAAGAATATAAACTGTGCCATGCTCAAAACGCCTAAAGTATGACATAAAATAAGGAATATGAGGAGGCGAGCAAAAGGCGTCTCGGATGTACGTACATCTTTTTTACGGTGAATGTAGAAAAGTAATTAGGCCAGGGATTCCCGCAAAAAAATAATGGCATATTGGGGAGTCATTACAGATTTGTAAAGATGCTCATTAGACGAGCGTATTTTGCTTCTGTCTCAAAGAACAGACGCTGATTTTTCAGAATGATAGGCCATAAAAAAATCTTTGTGGCTTTGTTCGAACCAGCAAGGGGGCAGCCATGGAAAAAATCGTCTCTCCAGAAGCGGTTCTTTCTCATCTGAAGCCTGGCATGAGCATTTTTCTTGGAACCGGGGCGGCTGAACCTCGAACCCTTGTGAAGTATCTGATGAAATCAAGGGCCGGAAACCTGGAAGACCTGGAACTAATCCAGCTGGTCAGCTTCGGGGAGGCGATATCGCCGAAAACGCTGCGCTTTCAGAAATTTCGCTTAAAAACATTCTTTGCCGGCTGGGCGGCAGATGAGGCCATCAAAGCCGGTCGAATCGATCTGATACCGAGCCGTTTTGCCTGGATACCGAAATTGATCGAGTCCGAAAATATACGGATCAATGCTGCTTTCATTCAAGTGACGCCGCCGGACGACTCAGGCAACTGCAGTCTCGGAATTGCAGTGGATGCTGCAAGGCAGGCCATGGCAAAGGCTTCTCTTGTGGTGGGCGAAATCAATACAATGATCCCCAGAACCTTCGGCGATACCTTCGTGCCTGTCTCTGATTTTGATCTGATGATCCATTCCGAAGATTTTCCATTTTATATCGATCGCTGGCCGGTCGATGACATATACAACACCGTGGCCGGTCATGTGGCGGACCTCATTGACGACGGCCATTGCATTGCATTTTCCATTGGACCGCTGTTTGAGGCCTTGACCCCGCACCTGGCCCACAAACGCCACCTGGGTATTCATTCCCCTTTTTTTACGGATGCTCTCATGGACCTGGTCAAAAGCGGGGCGGTTTCAAACAGTCGCAAAGAAACTTACCGGGGGCAATCCCTGGTATCTTACGCGCTGGGTACCAAGGACCTCCTGCAATGGCTAGACCAGAACCCAATGGTTGAATTTCAGGGCATCGACAAGGTTTTCGATCCGGCGCAAATCGGACGTAACCCCAAGTTCAACGCCATCATTGCGGCGCGCAAGATCGACCTTTCCGGTAGAATAGCACTACAGACGGGTAAGGGAAACATTGCCACAGGGCCGGCGGAAGTGCTGGATTTTTTCAGAGGTGCGGAAATATCTGAAGGTGGCAGGATCATTTTTGCGCTGCCCAGCCGCAACTTGCGCGGCGAACCCAATATCATACTATCGGTCGAGGACCTCGAAAACCAGTTCAATCAGATGGAGTCCGTTGATGTCGTGGTTACGGAATATGGGGCCGCCTTTCTCAGAGGCTATACGATCCGTGAACGTGCCCAGGCCTTGATCGATCTGGCCCACCCTGACGACCGACCGCTGCTCGT
The DNA here is from genome assembly GCA_050124355.1 of Desulfobacterales bacterium. GTDB lineage: Bacteria > Desulfobacterota > Desulfobacteria > Desulfobacterales > JAFDCJ01 > JAFDCJ01. The sequence continues at coordinate 6,345 of JASFFJ010000366.1, forward strand.
CGAACAGGCTAAAGCCGCACACATGCTTTATCCGGACCAGATTTATTTCATGCAAAGTGGTCGACTCTACCCTTCTGAAATATCTGTCGACCATATCTTCAAATCCAATATCAAGATCAAATTTAGGCCCACCAAACCTTCGGACGAAGAGGAAATGCGACGCTTCTTTTACAGATTCTCCGATGAGTCGGTTTACGCCCGCTATTTAGGCCACATTCAAGTCATGCCGCACGCCAAAACCCAGGAATACGTAAACATCGACTGGCGCCAGGTGATGTCCATCGTCGGTGTTGTCAAACGTGCCGATAAGGAGCGGATCATCGCTGAAGCGCGCTATATTAGGGAGCCGGTCCAGCCGTTTGCCGAATTCGTCTTGGTGGTGGATGAAGAATATCAGGGCATCGGCATTGGCAGCTATCTGTTCGGTCTGCTGGCAAGGCTGGCAAAAGAAAGGGGGCTAAAAGGCTTTACGGCTGAGGTGCTATTTTCCAACACCGCCATGATGAAAGTGTTCAAAAAAGGTGGTTTTCCCATCAAGACTCAGCTGGAGGATGGGGTCTACCACCTGGAAATAAATCTTGAAGGGAGCTTGCCCGGAGCAAACTTAGCCCCATAAAGCAAAAGGTCGGGATCACGTTTCGCTTAATGATAATATGCCAACCAGAAAGACTTGATTGCGGATTCGGCGAAGTTAAAGGTTGTCCGGCATCTAAAAGGCGGCAATTGGTATCCTAACGATTATTCACCAATAAAAAAGAAAGGCGAAAATGAGATAGACCTAGTCAAATCAAGGAGAAATAAAGATGTTAGTCAAAACTTGGATGAGCACACCGGTGATAACCGTCAATGTGAGCGATTCCATGCAAGACGCTATAAAACTGTTAAAACGATACCATATCCTTCATAGATGCGATAATCGAACATGAGGACCCCGGCGGGGCATCGATTATCGTTATTTTGACAGGCTTTTCATGTTCGCGGACTTTTTTTATCAAAAGCTGGGACACGGCTTCACCCAGCCGTAACTTTCCATGAATGAATTCTATGCCGTTGCGATGAACTTTTTGAGTAACGCCCAATTCCCGCCCTTTTTCCGCTTCTTTTTACCCTTCTAAATTATTGATACGAGAAATTACTTCCTTCATCTTTTCATTCAAGCTGTCGGCTTGATGTTTAAGATCTTCCAATTCTTGTCCTCTGGATTGAGAACTGCCACCCATCTTTCTAGAAGGCCCCGAGCCGGATATCCCCATACCGCGACCTGCGCCTCTGCCGCCACCCATGCCTCGTCCCATACCTCTGCCACCACCCATACCGCCTCCGCGACCAACCTTATCTTGGGCATTCATTCCAAAATGATCGTCGACAGTGGCTTCGCTGGTCGGTTCGAGATGGCCATTCGTATATCTCGCAACGACTTCTTTGATAGTGCCTGCCTGTCCCACGAACAATTCAACTCCGGCCGCCGATAGCGTTTGCACAGCGTTTGGTCCGCAATT
>JASFFJ010000367.1:0-7842 GCA_050124355.1 Desulfobacterales bacterium
TAAGGACGTGTTTTTATTTGACATTCAAATTTCCTTGTTCTATAGTGTGTTCCTGGATGAATTCTTCTTGTTTACACTCGTTTGAAAGGTGAAGAAATCGTATTGCATAACTTCTCCTGCTGTGCCGGATTCATTCCTGAATCTTACCTGTCGATTTTCTCGCCTTTAACCCAAGTCTATCGATTTTTTGCCAAAAGATGCATCGTTGAATTCCAGAGCTTGAAAAATGACTCAACTGTACCGGACAGCAGTTGCAAGCATGGTGGTAGGGGCTTTCGGGATGGCAATGAGCCTGACGCCATTCGGTATGGGGCTCGAGGAGAATATAGGCCTGCATTTATTGTTTAAAATGAGAGGAGAACGCAAGGCTCCACCGGATGTGATCATCATCACATTGGACAAAGCTTCGGCGGACCGTCTTAAATTGCCCACGTCGGCTCCGAGAAAATGGCCGCGATCATTGCATGCTCAGCTGATCAATAATTTAATGGATAATAAACCGGCGGTCATTGCCTTCGATATGGTTTTCAGTGAAGCAGGTTTGGCGGAGCAAGACAACGCCTTCGCGGATGCAATTCGCAGTGCTGGCAATATCGTTCTTGGGGAATGGCTTGAAACGAATAAAGTCCCCTTGACCGATAAACGCAGTACTTACGCAGGAATGATTGACATTCAAAAAACAGTGCCGCCTATTGCTCTCCTGGCACAAGCCGCCCTGGCTACCGCCTATTTTACGCTGCCCCAGATTCCCGTTAAGGTGAGCAGATACGGTGCCTATAAGGAAGGTGCCGGTGACATGCCGAGCCTTCCGCTGGTCGCATTCAAGATTTACGCCATGGCGGTTTACGATGATTTTATGCGTTTGTTGAAAGTGGTTAGTCCCGATATCGCCGATAGACTACCGTCCAGCAATGAAATCATCATCACTGAAAAAAGAGTTAAAGATACGATCTTGAAGTTGAGAGAAATTTTTGAACAAAATCCTGGGGTAGCAAAAAACCTGCTGGAGAGCATTAAGCTATTAGAAGATTCGGCGGCTGATGGTTTAAAAAATATGCTTCTTGTATCCTTGATTCGGATGTATCAGAGCCCCCAAAATCCCTACCTGAATTTTTATGGCCCGGCGCGCTCGATTCGTGAGATCTCCTATCATCAACTAATCGAAGCTCCTCAAAATCCGCCTGAGAGGTCGATCCTGGACGATTTAACCGGCAAGGCCGTTTTTATTGGACTCTCAGAACAGTCGCGACCGGAGGTAAAAGACGGATATTATACCGTATTTTCACATATCAGCGGCGTCGAAATAGCGGCGACAGCCTTTGCCAACCTCTTGGAAAATTTGCCTGTAGAACCGCTCAACCATAAGGCGCAGATCACAATTGTTGGTCTCTGGGGATCGGTATTAATGATGTTGTGCCTTCTGTTCCCACCCGTTATTGCCGCAGGCAGCGTTGTTGGTTTAAGCCTGCTTTATATGGGATATTCACATTTTCAATTCAAGCACTTCGGACTCTGGTATCCGCTCGTTGTTCCCTTGTTTTTCCAGGCGCCGGTGGCATTTTTTGGAACCGTATTGTGGAAGTATTTCCAGGCGAACAGGGAGCGCCGCAATATTCGTACCGCCTTTGAATACTACCTGCCGGACGATGTTGTAAAGCGGCTGGCTAAAAACATGTCTGATGTCAGAGGCGATAGTCGCGTTGTATACGGGATTTGTCTGTTTACAGATGCCCAGCAATACACGACGTTTTCCGAAACCATGGATCCTGAGGAACTCAGCAGATTTATGAATGAGTACTATAAAGTTATATTTGAGCCCATCAGAAAAAATGCCGGAATTATATCCGATGTTAAAGGGGATTCCATTCTGGCGATATGGGCAACTTCGCATTCAGATGCAACGGCAAAGACCCGCGCTTGTCGCGCGGCGTTGGACATTGTCCGGGCGGTAGAACAGTTTAATCAGCCGCTTGGTGACCGACAGCTTCCCATTCGCATTGGAATGCATTCCGGCTATATCTCTTTGGGGAATGTCGGTGCCATGGATCACTTTGAATACCGGCCGGTTGGAGATATCGTCAATACCGCTTCCAGGATGGAGGGCTTAAACAAATATTTGAGCACCAAAATACTGGTGTCTGGAGAAGTGCTGGATCACCTCGACGGTTATTATAACAGACGGCTTGGCAAATTCATTCCGGCCGGCAAGTCAAAATCCGTGGAAGTGTACGAATTGATCTGCAAAGCGGAAGAAGTCACAGAAAAACAAGAAAGCCTTTGCCGTATATTCGCCCGGGGGATCGATGCCTATCAAAGACAAGCATGGGGGCAAGCCATTGATTTGTTCAAGGGTGCTTTGAAACTGGATCATAGCGATGGACCGTCACGGTTTTATCTCAGGCTGTGTGAGAAATATTGGACAGATCCACCGGTAACAGGCTGGGATGGTACCGTCTACTTGGATAAAAAATAGGTCGTGGTTGAAGGAAACCTCAGCTAATTTAGATCTGTTGGGTTTTGCAATTTGAAATGAAATCATGTGTCGGCAAATGCTTATTTTTCGTAGGTTGGGTAGAGGTACGAAACCCAACATAAAATATCGGACTCTACTCAACCTACCAAAAACCGGACTTTTCGTTTAGATGGTAGTTAAACATTTCCCATCAAAAAAGGAGCTGCCATGAAACACATCCAAATTCGTATCTTAGTCGTTTCATTGTGTTTGGGCATATGCTTGGCTTTCCCGTACGCAGGTTCTGCATTTGGTCAGTCATGCGAACAATGGGGTGGGAAAATCGTATCCGTGCAAGGGATGGTTCAAGTCCAAAAAGCCGGTGAATCCATGTGGATGCCGGTTGGTTTGAATGAAACCTATTGTCCCGGAGACTCGATTCGCGTGCTTAAAAACAGCCGGGCTGCCATTGTATTGAGCAACGAGACCCTCTTTCGTCTGGATCAAAATACGACTATTTCACTCACCGGCGTCGAGAAGGAACAATCCTTCCTGATCAATGTCCTTAAAGGCATTACCCATTTTTTCAGTCGTCAACCTCGAAGGTTGAAAGTGGAGACGCCTTGGGTAAATGCAGCTGTGGAAGGTACGGAATTTTATGTACGCGTCGAACAAGATCAAACGTTTCTGTCGATCTTTGAAGGTCGGGTTGCCGCTTCGAATGAGGCGGGGAGTCTGGTACTGACCGGGGGACAATCGGCAGCAGCCAGAGCAGGAAAAGCTCCTGTCATGCGTGTTGTGGCGCGTCCCCGGGATGCCGTCCAATGGGCCTTGTACTATCCGCCGGTTATGCATGTTCCGCCCGGTGAAGCTCCAAAAGAAGATGTGGGTGATCCGCATTTTTTGGCCTATCGCGCCTCACAGTTTCTGGCTGTGGGCCGTGTCGATGAGGCCGAAGCCAATATTAAGCAGGCACTGAGTTTAGATCCGAATTACAGCGGCGCTTTTGCACTTCAATCGATCATCGCCGTGGTGCAGAATGAAAAAGACAAGGCTCTCGGTTCTGCTCAAAAGGCGATCGATACAGGACCTAACTCGGCGACGGCCCGCATCGCCATGTCCTATGCCCGGCAGGCCGGATTCGATCTGGAGGGAGCACGCAACAGTGTCGAAGAGGCGGTAAAGCTGGATCCCAATAATGCCCTGGCATGGGCCCGGCTGGCCGAGCTGTGGTCCTCATTCGGTAGGCTTGGTAAAGCTTTGGAGGCTGCAAAAAAAGCGGTCGCCCTGGATCCGAGCCTATCGAGAACACAGATGGTTCTGGGCTTTGCCTGCCTGACCCAGGTGAAAACCACAGAGTCCAAGGCGGCCTTTGAAAAGGCGATCGAGCTCGATCAGGCCGACCCCCTTTCGAGACTGGGACTGGGTCTGGCAAAGATCCGCGACGGCGATCTGCAAGCGGGGGGCAGGGAGATCGAAATTGCCGCCAGCCTGGATCCCAACAATTCCCTTGTCCGAAGCTATCTGGGTAAAACCTACTTTGAGGAAAAACGCACTGACCTGGACGGGCGCGAATATGCCATTGCCAAGGAACTCGATCCCAACGATCCCACGCCCTGGTTTTATGATGCAATTCGTAAGCAGACCATCAACCGGCCGGTGGAGGCACTACATGATCTGCAAAAAGCCAAAGAGCTCAACAACAACCGTGCAGTATACCGTTCCAAGCTGCTGCTCGATTCGGACGAAGCTGCCCGTAGCGCCTCGCTGGCTCGGATCTACAGCGATCTGGGGTTCCAACAGCGTGCCCTGTTAGAAGGATGGCAATCGGTTAACACCGATCCAACTAACTTTTCGGCTCACCGGTTTTTGGCCGATTCCTATTCCGTTCGGCCACGCCACGAGATCGCCAGGGTTAGTGAGCTGCTTCAATCCCAGCTGCTTCAGCCCCTTAATATCACGCCCATCCAACCTAGACTAGGAGAAAGCAACCAGTTTCTCATCAACGCCGGCGGCCCTGCAGGTTTATCTTTTAACGAGTTCAACCCCATTTTCAACCGCAATCGGATCGCGGTCCAGGGAAGCGGGCTGGCGGGTGGAAACGATACTTATGGTGGCGAGGGTGTCGCCTCGGGCATCTATAATAAATTATCTATGAGTGCTGGCTACACCCACTTTGAAACCGACGGTTGGCGAGATAATGCCGACCAGGACGATGATATTGCCAACGTCTTTGCCCAGTACGAACTATCCCATAAAACGAGCATTCAGGCTGAATACAGATACAGAGATAACGAATATGGAGATCTAAAACAGAGATTTTTTGAAGATGACGTCTTTTTTGGCCAGACGAACAAAGAAGAGCGGGACACCTTTCGCCTTGGTGGGAAGCACGCTTTTTCGCCGGCTTCTGTAATGCTCGGCTCATTTATATATCAAGATGCAGACTTTCGTGGCACAGACGATCAGCCTGTTGTCATGCCCGGTTTCTTTACTCGAATAGACGCTAAAAAGCCTGTAGATTCTTATAGCGGGGAGTTACAATATTTGTTCCGTTCGCACTATTTCAACATTACGGGCGGCGGAGGTTACGCCTACCTGGATGCTGAAACTAAAACAACTATAAATTCGATTCTAGACCCCATTTTAGGCCCAAGCAAAACCCAAGTAGATAAAGATCTTAAACATACTAACGTTTACGCCTATTCGTACATCAAACCCTTAAGTAATCTGATGTTAACTGTTGGAGCCAGTGGTGATTTCACCAGCGGCGACGATCCTAACTTTGATGATAAAAAGAAGTTTAACCCGAAATTGGGGATTATCTGGTCGCCATTTACAAACACCACACTGCGTGCTGCCGTATTCAGGGTTTTGAAGCGAACGCTGGTTACAGACCAGACCCTTGAGCCAACGCAAGTCGCCGGATTCAATCAATTCTATGATGATTTTAATGGAACAGAGGCATGGCGCTATGGGGGGGCTATCGATCAGAAATTTTCTCAATACCTATACGGAGGCGTGGAGTTTTCAAAAAGGGATCTTGAGGTGCCGGCTAGCGATCCTTTCTCCGGGAAAGACATAGAGGTGGACTGGAACGAGTATCTGGGCCGCGCTTACCTCTTCTGGACACCCCATAATTGGCTGGCGCTCCGAGCTGAATACCAGTATGAGCAATTCAAAAGGGATAAGGAATTGACGGACGGCATAAGAAAGTTGGATACGCATCGTGTTCCTTTAGGGATTAATTTTTTTCACCCTTCGGGATTGAGCGCCTCCCTGAACGGAACGTACGTCTATCAAGAGGGCAAATTTGAGAGAATTGCCGACGGGGGAGGCACTTTTGAGGACGATGACGACAACTTCTGGCTGGTTGACGCCACACTCAACTACCGTTTACCGAAGCGGTATGGTTTTCTCACGCTAGGAGTCACAAATTTGTTTGACGAAGATTTCAAATATTATGAAGTAGACTTTAATAACCCCGTGATACAACCGGATAGAGTCTTTTTTGGTAAGATTACAGTGGCGCTTCCATAGAGCTCGGAGAGATTTGTATATTGAGAGGAGGTGATTGTATTAAGACAATAACCGACTATTGATTAGAATTCTTGTCATAGATGCCACAGTATGACACTCTCACGCAAGTTCGAAAAGTTAGCCAAATTACTGTGACATCTTCTTCGGTTAGGACTAAAACAAAAAAAAAACAAATTAAATCCTGTTATTTAAACCTTAGAGGCCTATAGGGGTGAAAGGAGGGAAACATGCCTAAAAGAATTTCAACAACTTTGTTATTTACGGTGGTCGTTGCCATCTTTGCCTTGTTCATTCACAGTGACGCAAGTGGGAAAGTTTGTATCATGTATTTGGGGGGCGATTGCGTTTTTTGGTCTGGAAGCGTTGAAGGTGAGTTAACCGCAAGCGAACTTGGAGACATAATAAATGAACCTAAGTCCCTGGGATTTACGATATATCCACGGGGACCTGGGCTTCTTTATTGCAAAAACCCAGAAATTACAGAGCCTAAAAAAATACCATTAGAAGCTGAAATTGTTAGTAATATTGGTAAATTTGGAGACTCAGTAACAATAAAACGAAGAGATGTCGACCAATGTTGTGGAATTGCCCTTGTGAGTGTCGTCGCTGAGCTGAATGATACTCAATTAGGGGATCTGGATAAACACTGTAAAGATCCGGGATGGGAGGCAATTAATTTTGTACCCAGTGAGTTTGATACAGAAGTTCATATGACGGAGAAAGAAGTTCATATGACGGAGAAAGAATCCAAGAAAGAGCCTGTGACGGCAAAATTCAAATGCGTGCTTCCAGACTGGGAAACCTTAGGATGGGAAAAAAATAAGCCTGAACAACGCCCATACATATGCGATCGAATACAACCGCGATAGGATCGTTTAGGGAGAAGGTCGCGGTCGGAATGCCGGTTGCTTGTCACCCACGCGCACATACACCGGCATTCGCTACTAACGCACCGGGCTCCTTCCTCATTTAATAACGCCCAAGCGTTTTGGAGGATAGGAAAAAGAAAGGGATCAGATCTTTCATTTTGACAGCTTCATGCATTGAAGCATTCGGAAAATTGATTTTGTCAAGAGATCTGACCCGCTTTTTAATGGGTGCCCCTTATTTACTGCTCCCTCAAGTTCTATAGCGCACCTCAAATATCTGGAAAACCAGTTTTAAGCCTATAAAATCCGTCTGATTGTTCCGTATTGACTATTACTCTATTCCTACATGGCCGGAACACCATTTTGTTTCCGTCAGATCATATAAAACGAAGATAGCATTACAGTCACAATTACTACAAGAATACGGCTCTTGCCTGGTGGGAGCGGCTTCCAGCCGTGAATATTGCGGTAGCACCGTGCTGCCGTCGTTTATAGCGGCCGGAGTCCTCTCCCACAAAGGAAATAAGCCAGTTAATCCAAAAATGTCGCTATAGTACTATATATTTTTTTATTTAAGAGACATTCTATCTAAACATGCCATCAAGCATTTCCAATTAAATTTGCTTAGATATCCACGCTACGAATTCAGTGCAATTGAAAAGAATAAGTTGTAAACCAAGTATGCATAAAATATTTGAATCCGTAAATTGACTTTACAAGATCTGCACTTGTGAGCCTAAAATAAGGTGTAGCCGAAAATCCTGTGTAAAATAAAATAATATAATAATTCAATACATTGTAACCAGCATTGGGACAAACTATCTTCCTCTTTAGATCCTGGCACAAAATTTGTATCTTTAATCTCCAGGTAAGCTCAGGTAAGCTATACAAAAGATCAACCATCAAACAGAAAAGGGGGGGAACCATGTTTAAACGAATTCTCGTTGCATTGAAGTTCACCCCGGCCAGTCGACCCGTGCT
>JASFFJ010000368.1:0-7810 GCA_050124355.1 Desulfobacterales bacterium
AAAAAGAAGCTTATTCACTATTCAAGCTTTGACCCCTCTCCTTCAGCGATAAAAAGTTGTCTTTGTTGCCTGTCTGCACATGATATCCCAACGAATTCCATCGGTATTCTTCCGGGCGGTTCACCAACCCAGCGCGCAAAGGGTTTAAGTCTATATAGACAAGACAGTTGATTAACGTTTCTCCGTTTTCAACGATCACACTCTTAAAACGGTCTCCCCAAAAATAACCGCGCCGGTTATGTCTTTTGTTGTAAAACCGTGCAAAGCCGACTTTTATTTCGCGAACAAACTCGGAGAGACTGGACAACCTTCTAGCTTCCCAGCCTGCCAGCATCCAACTTCTTTAAATCCCTTCCTTGATAAGGTTCTTTTCCGCCACCTATTCCAATCTTACATAATCCAAATAAATAATTCGTTCGCTTAGCAAATTGACACTGAAAATACCCATGGCCTGTATGCGCCGCAGATCCATTTTTCTGCCTTTCGGCGAGTGCTCCACCTCCTTCAGTGAAATGGCTATATCGTTCCACCCCTGATGGAAATACAGATTTTTGTTAAACCGATCATCATATTCCCCTCCATTGTCATAGTGGCTGTTATCGTGAATTCGACACACGAGGTGCAGTGTTTCATCCGAGCCATTAAAAATACTGAACTTGAGGTATTCGTAGTTCCTCCAGTCATGGGGAAAATAATCCAAGGCAACCCCGGAATACTGGGTCGTATGCAGAACAATCTTCATTGATTTCTTCCCACGGCGGGCATGGCCGGTTTCCAAAGCGTAACCAGCCTCTCCCGACCAACGCGCTTGTTCAAACGGGGATTCGAAATCGCTCAATATAGGAAACTGGTTGCTTGCGATTATCTCGTCCGAAACAGCCACAGCCAATGGAATCACCGAAAGAGCAACAACGAACAAAACCGCCATTCGAAAGGCCCGCAGCCGGCCCGGATGAATGCACTTTCGCGACAGTGAAAAAAAAGCAAATGTGAAAAGGCTGCCGATAAAGTTGCGCAGGATATCAAAAATATCAGGGTTGCGAAAAGCCATTCCCCTCTGGGCCAACTCGATCACAAAACTGGCTAACAGGACCGCTGCCAAAATGATCGCCAGCTGTTTTATGAAGGACCAATTTGCAATTGTTTTCGAGCTTTTCAATACCAGGAGGGTAAGCGCTGCAAACAACAGCAGGTGGCCTAAGTCCCAAGCGTTCTGATAACTTCTGGCTGAATACGCCTTAGGACCGCCCCAGATAAGAAGCACAAGGCACGCCAGCGCAATGAGGACTAAAAATTTTTTCAATTTTCATATCCGGTAAATTTTATTAAAACCATACTTTCAACTTGGATTTCGCTCTTTGAAAAAGTGCATTTTTATATTTTCGTCATACTCATTGAATTGGTCGGCCTTAGAGTACTACCGATTAACTTGAATCAAACAGATATTGGTATTTATAGTAATTTAACGGTACTTCAAGCACCGACAGGATGTCGCGTTGTAGCGTGTTGAGCTCTGATACGAACCCATATGTATTGCCGTCTGGTAACGGCATTTCACCCTTGACGATGTCTTCGAACTCTTTAAGCATGTATTCGCTTCGAGGGTTGCGGACATCGACGCGATTGGGCATAAAGTTCTCCAGGCCGTAATCACGCTCACGGATATTTTTTCTGGCAGTTCTTTCGATGAGAACGACCATCTGTAAGGCAATCTTAAACAGCAAAAGAAAGGCTTCGATGCGCTCTGGAGTGTGCAGATATACAGGCTCGATGCTATAGGGTCCTTTAGCACGGCGAAAGGTGTGTTCAGATTTATATTGCTTTTTATGGGCCAGCATGGCGTCTTCAATGCTCAACTGCTCTTGGCTTTGGTTGGTGAGCAACGGGTAATAGCCGCAACGTGAAAGTGCGTGGTCCAAGGCGTTTTGATCCAGGATCAACTCTAGTTTAAAATGATCTTCGACAACTGCCACTTGCTCGGGTTTAACCTTTTTTGAAGGTCGCCCACGGTGCTTGTTTTTGTAGGTCGTGATCGGCTCGTTGATGATGCGGTAATTAAAAAAGGCTTTTGTATGATGTTTTTTTAAAATCGCCGAACAGGCCTTGTCGATGGCATCATAGCTTTGTTTTTTGCTGTGGCCATAAGTGATTTGAATACTTTGCTCGGTTTTGTTGTTATCGGCATCTCCAGACATGGACACTGAAGTGGTGTCGTTGTGACATGCTTGGCTTTCGATGTTAAACACATCGATCATGTTACCGGTGATCAACATGTCCAAATCGCCGACGCCATAGCCAAATAGGCCATCCAATGTGTCTGCCAGACGATCGTCAAAGTATTGGTCAGCCTCAATCTGGGGCAACAATACCTTGAGTACGGTTTTTTGGAGGCAAATTTACAGATCCGGTACAATTGCATAACTTGAAATAGTATTGCCGTAATCATGGCCACCGCCGCCTGGCCATGGGTGAGAATTTTTCGCCTCGGGTCCAACTCAACGTGATCATCGATGATCTTGGCGATGCCGCACTGATCAAAGTAGTAGCGCAGGATCGGGGCAAAACCGACAGCCTGTGTTTGAACATTTTTTATTACTGGTGTTTTCATAAGCAGAGCACCTCCATAAGCTGTTGGAAATACTCTACTTTTTATACACAAAAATCTAGTTTGATTTCAGGCAGTTATAAGCTATCTTGGGTTATTATCGCAGATAATAGCTAAAAAACATTTAAAATCAAACATTTTCTACGAATTACTCGTAATTTCTAATTCTCAACTTTAGAATTCTAACAGGCGAAATGGGAGAGATAAGAGAAAAGTCATTGATTTTTTTATTGATGCGGAGGAGGGAGTAAAAAAAGACATTGGTCCGTTTAAGTTTTAAAAAAAATCACACAATATATCCCAGGTTCCGGACACAAAACTGAAATGATAATATTAACAAACAGTTGCAAACGAAGTTTCTGAGACTACACTTTCTATCAAGCCCTTATTTTCAGTGACTTGAGAAGACATGAGACATTCCAATTTTTTCTGATATGTCTTTTGTCTTCTCCGTCAGCTCGACTGATTTTGTAATTGACTTGCCGGAAATCTTGTCAAAAAGAGTTACAAAGTCGATGTTGCTAATCGGAGCATAGAGTTCTTTGGAACTCAAATAATCCTTTTCGCCGACGGTCTTTCTTTGATTAATGAAACGCTTCGCTTGCTCCTTTATATTAAATTGACAGAATACCTCAATTTTAGCTCATTTTCTTAATTACGCGGCATAACGTTCAAACCCATGTAAATCATGATCCAAGCAGCGGTCTAATCCGTGGTTTTCTAACACATTAATTGTAGATTCGAATGCTGAATGCTTGCGCCGGGATTCAATAAATTCTTCTGACAGCTCTATTTCTTTGTCTTTAACCGATAGACGACCCTTTTTGGGTAAAACAACGTAATCTAATATTTCGGCTAATCGACTTTTGTTCTCGGGGCTATAAAAAACCCTATTAAAACTGCTACCGACAAGATTTTCGAATCTATCCTTGGTCTTTTTCAATCATGACAACAGCCAGCTTATCATCAATCTGCCGAAGAATGGATCGGTGATGAAGAATGAAACCGAACTGATCTTTATGCACGTAAACGCCTAAGTCTAACTCTTGCGGTACACCAGCTTTGCCCTTGCTGATCCACTCGGTGTGCGGTTCAAAAATTGAGAAAACTTTTTCCCCGTGCGGTATGTCCACATCGAAAACAACTCTTCTGCGATTCTGATCGATTTGGCGCTCAGCATGGCGAATATATTCTTCAATCGTAATCAACCTTAATTCCTGGCTTATCGACAATATCCTGGTTCGGCGAGTATCATATTAATAGCCGGCTTTCTGCGGATCCCAGTCAAAGACGCGAATCATGATATCTCGATTCGGCCAGAGGGCAGCTAATTGGAGCCTTTGCTCCCGTTCTCAAATCTCACCATACTGCTTTCGGATACGTGCTAAAGCAAACTGTTGTATCGCTTTATTTAGTTCGCTGACTCGCTGAAATTTCTGTTGAGGAGTCATATTGCGATAGCCTGCGACCAACATTTTTTGTATATGCGGAGGCGTATCGTGTATTTTGCATTTCATTTTCGGCAATTTATGTTTCCTTTTTTAGCGATCCCCACCGGCCACCACCTGAGATATGTGACGGACTTCCGTCTTTAAACCATGCCGGCGAATGCCGTAAGACAGCTGAATCATGCAGGCCGGACAAGACGTCACCAGTATATCGGCATTGGTTTTTTTGAGATTCTCCATTTTGCGATCGAGCACATTTTGGGAGAGATCGTAGTGGGCCAGTGCATAGGAACCGGCGCCGCCGCAGCACCAATCCGCTTCGGGCATTTCTCTGTATTCAATCCCCGGTATATTTTTCAGAATTTCTCTGGGCTCTTTTGAAAGCCCCTGACCCCGCGAGGCATGACAGGGGTCATGATAGGTCGCCACCACTGGACTATCCGGGGAGACGGATACGGGTTCGTTAGGTACGACGAGCTCCACCATATCTTTAAAAAGAGAGGCAAGGATTTTTGCCTGTTCATGACGGTTTTCATCAGCGAAGAGTTCCGGATATTTCTTTAAAAACGATGCACAGCTGGAGCAATCGGTAACAATGGCATCGAAATCCCCTGATGTCAGGGTATCCAGGTTCTTTGCAGCCAACTTTTTGGCGGCATTGATGTCGCCATAGGCATGGGCCGGCAAGCCGCAGCAACAGTTATTGAGCAAGGTCACCGTTTTTCCGATTTTTCTCAGAAGCCCCAGAGTTGCCTCGCCGGCTTCCTGTTGAATGACATCTACGCCGCATCCTACAAAATAGCCGATACGCAGGGTCTCTCCACCGCCCTCATATAGGCCGGGTTTGATTCGATCCCGAAAGGGCAGCGGAGGCAGCTTTTCGACGATCTCCTCGGCCCGGGAAAAATCGCGTCCGAAAACTCTCAGCAACCCTAAGGCGCGGGCCAGACTGGAGATTCCGGTGTTTTTTCCCAGCGCTACGGCCCGGGCCACCAGGTGCAGACGGCGGGGATAGGGAAGCAGATAGTCAAAAAGCATCTGGTGAATGGGTTTGCGGTCGACCTTTTCAAGGTATTCGGCTCGCGCCTTATTAACGAGGTCGGCGGTGGGAACAGCCGGAAAACAGTTGGCCGTGCAGGCCCCACACCCCAGACAATCATAGAGTGGTTCTTCGAGTTCTTTGTTCCATTCCAGGCGCCCTTCGATCAGCGCGCGCAGCAGTGCCAGTCGTCCGCGGGCGACGCCGGATTCGTGACCCGTGGAACGAAATATCGGGCAGGCAACCTGGCAAAAACCACATTTATTGCACTGCGCAATCGCGTCGTAGTGTTCGGCTATATCCATAAGCCAACTTTCCTCCGATTGAGGATTGTCATACCGCCAAAATTAAAATGATAAAAATTCCTACCAACAATCCGAAATCCCCAATCCAAAATCCGAATTCTTAAACTGCTTCCAACACCATGCTCTATGCCCCGTGCTCCATGCTGTTAAACTTTTCCCGGCAAACAACCGGGGGCAAAGATATTATCCGGATCCATGGCGGCTTTGATCCGGTGCATGATTTTCCATTCCGGCCGCGGCTTGCCGAAAACATCATTTCGTTTTCTGAAGTCATCGGGCGCCTTGACCATTATACCATGGCCGTCATGTTGGTCGATTGTTTCGTATAGGCGCGTCCAATCAGCATCGCTCACATCATCCAGGCCGGCAAGAACCCGACCGCATCCAAAGTCCAGAAAAGCACCAGGCCCCGTCGGGTGAATATCAAGGGTGCCGATGAACCCGGCAACCCGATCCAGTGGAAAATCTGCACGAAGTATAAACGGAGCTTGAGCCATCTCACCGAATACATCCTCAAATTTTCCATCGTGCAAAAGATAATCTGCTTTTTCCGGTGAATGAAGTCCGGCCGTTTCCAGCAGGACCCCACATTTTTCCAACTGATAGTCCACCGTTTGCGAAAACCCTTCAAAGCCGACAACGATTTTCCAGCCACCGGAATCCGTGCCGGTCGTTGGTGGTCCGGCCGGCAGGCTGGTCACATAGATCGGGGAAAGGGTAGACTGAACGATTTTGAGTGCTGTGGCTGCACAATCGTCCAGCGAACCGACGGCGGTTATAGCCGCACACCGCTCCGGTATCGTCGACACCCGCCAGGAGGCTTCCGATATGAATCCGAGGGTACCGGCCGAACCGGTGAGCAAACGGGTCATGTCATAACCGGCTACGTTTTTGACGACCCTGCCGCCGGCGGTGACCAGCACACCCTTGCTGTTAATGTATCGCAAGCCCAGCAAGAAATCCCGGGGTGAGCCATAGGCCATGCGCTCCGGACCGCAGGCCGCCAGGGCAACCAAACTGCCGATGGTGGCTCCGTCGCTAAAAAAAGGCGGTCTCACCGGCAGCCACTGATTGTTGGCCTTCAGATGCTCTTGAAGAACCGCCAGGGAGAGTCCCGCCCCCACGGTAATCACCTGGTTGGGCGGATCATAATCGATGACATCGGCCATGGACAAACTGGACAAGGAACGGAGACTTCCGTTGGGTAGATTTCCATAGTGGCCGAAGGTGCCGCTGCCGACCGGTATGATCGGCTGTTTTTGGGTCGCAGCGGTTTTGATCTTTGCCATCATTTCCGACCTATGATCACCGTTGCCGGAGGGACCCCGCGACTGTTCCAGAAGGGTCGGCGTTGGCGATCCGCCGTTTTGTTCGACACCTTTGGTTGGTGGGATCACTTTTCCGGGATTGAGGACGTTGTCGGGATCAAATGCCCGTTTGAGGGCACGCTGGGCAGCAAAATCATCTTCGGAAAAAACCATGCGCATGGCTTCCTGTTTTTCAAGACCGATGCCGTGCTCGCCGGATATGGTCCCGCCCAGTTTAACGCAGGCCTCCATGATTTCCCAACCGGCTTTTTCAACCCGGTGCAGCTGGTCGGTGTCTCGGGAATCAAACAATAAGAGAGGATGCAAATTCCCGTCACCGGCATGAAAAACGTTACCATGTTCACAATTGTAATTTTTCGTTATCTCGGCGACTTTGGCCAGGGCCTCCGGCAGCTTGGTGCGCGGCACGGTCGCGTCATTGACCAGATAGTTCGGAGCCAAACGGGCAACCGCACCGAATGCGCCGCGCCGGCCCTGCCACAGCAGGTTGCGCTCCTCGTTGTTTTTGGCTTCCTGGATTTCACGGCAATTGGTTTGCATGCATATTTGCTGGATCCGCGCGGCCTGCTCTTGCAGGCCGGCAGCCGGTCCTTCCACTTCAATGATCAGAACCGCGGCGGCATCCCGGGGGTAGCCACAGGCATAGCTGTCTTCCACCGCCTTGATGATCATGGCATCCATCATCTCCAGAGTGGTAGGGAGAATTCCGGCAGAAATAATATCGGAAACGGATCGGGCCGCATCGGCAATCGAATCATAGGTGGCGAGCATGGTGATAATGGATTCGGACAGGGGCAGAATCCGCACCGTCAGTTCCGTTACGACACCCAGGGTGCCTTCCCCACCCACGACGGTCCCCCGCAAATCATAACCCGGCGGATCCAGGGCGGCACCGCCAGTGCGGACAACCTCACCGTCGGGCAGAATAATTTCCATTCCGAGAACATGGTTGGTGGTTACCCCATATTTCAGGCAGCGGGGTCCTCCGGAATTTTCACCCGCGTTTCCGCCCAGAGTGGCCACTTTTTGACTGGCCGGATCCGGCGCATAAAAAAACCCGATAGGGGCCAGGGCTTCCTGGAGCT
>JASFFJ010000369.1:0-7697 GCA_050124355.1 Desulfobacterales bacterium
TCTCCCAGCAGGTTCCGCAACTCGCTCATCTGGTAATTATCCACAAGGCCCTTGAGGCCTGCAGCCACTTCAGGAGCCTGGTCATAGATGCGCGTAATCACCTTGAGGGCGGCCTCTCTGTTCAGCGCCATTGTCGCCCCCCGAAGTTCGTGCAACTCCTTCTCAGGAAGGTCGGCCAGCATTTCGGCGGTGAGTTCTACTTCACGCGCCTGGGTCGATTCCGCTTCGTTTACAGGTTCATAGATATATTCAATATCCAGGAGCCGACCCATGGCCTCAAAGATCTCGTGCGCCTGAAACGGTTTGATGACCATGTCGTTGCAGCCTGCCGCCAGTATCTCCTGGCGCTGCTCGCGAAAAGCGCTGGCAGTGATCGCAATGATGGGAACCGTATCACCCCCGGGGCACTGTCGAATCTGCCGAACCGCTTCGTACCCGTCCATGACCGGCATGCGCATGTCCATCCAGATGAAATCAGGGGACTCCTTTTTAAACGTCTCCAGCGCCGCTTGGCCGTTTTTGGCTTCCAGGACAAAAAACCCGACTTTTTCAAGCAAGGATTTCAGCAAGAGCAGGTTTTCACGGTTGTCATCCGCGATAAGGATCCGCCAGGTCTTCTGTGTCGGGGCCAGGCCGATGACTCTCGGTTTGTCGTCAATGAGTGTCTTTACATCCGACGCTTCGGCGATTTCCGCCGGCAATCGCACCCGGAAAAGCGAACCTTTACCCACTTCGCTTTCCACTTCGATGGTGCCGCCTATGAATTCAGCATACTTTTTACAGATGGACAGCCCCAGACCCGTGCCTTTGCGCTCAGGCATATCGATTGCCTGCACGAACGGTTCAAAAATTTTGGCTTGCCTGGCCGGATCGATCCCCGGACCGGTGTCCTGGACTTCAATCACGATGTGGCGGCGGTCCGGCTTTTCCGGGATCGGGTCGCTGACACATCGAATAATCACCCCGCCTTCTTCGGTAAACTTGACCGCGTTGCCGAGCAGGTTGATCAGGATCTGGCGCAGTTTTCCCATGTCGGTTTTTACGTAAGGAGAGCTTGTCGTTTCGGCTTCCAATGCCACCGAAAGCCCCTTTTCTGTAGCACGCGACTGGATCATCATGCTGATTTCCTTTATCAAGGCAACCAGATCGAAAGGATGCTCCTGCAGCTCGATTCGGCCCGCCTCGATCTTGGAGAGATCCAGCACGTCGTTGATCATCGCCAGCAGATGCCGACCGCTGCGGCTGATAATGGTTAGTTTCTCCTGTTGATTGGGGGTGGTGTCTTCTTCTCGGGACAGCATCCCGGAAAAACCGAGGATGGCGTTTAACGGGGTGCGCAGTTCATGGCTCATGCTGGCCAGAAAAATGCTTTTGGCCTGGTTGGCGGTTTCGGCGGCCTCCTTGGCTTGCTGCAACTCCTCTGTTCTTTTCTCCACCTGAATCTCAAGCTCCCGGCTTCTGGCTTGAATCGCCCTTACCCGCCAGCCAAATCCTCCGACAAGCAGCCCAGCGCCTATTATTGCGATACTGATCCTAAACCAATTGGTTTCCCACCACGGCGGGGTGATCGTGATCATGATCGAGGCGCCTTCTTCATTCCAGACGCCATCATTGTTGGACGCAATCACGCGAAAGACATAGTCGCTTGGGTCCAGGTTGGTGTAGGTGGCAAAGCGCCGGGTGATGTCCACCTCATTCCATTCATCTTCAAAGCCCTCCATTTTGTACTTATAGCGACTCTGTTCGGGGGCACGGTAGTTCAAGGCAACAAACTCAAAGGAGAAGATATCGTCCTGGTACGAGAGTATTAGTTCATCTGTCTCGAGGATCGATTTTTTTAAAACCGAGCCGCCCCCGATCGGCACTGGTCGGTTCGCCAGTAGAAAATTCGTAATCAAAACAGGGGGTGGGATCAGATTGTCCACAATCTCACCCGGATAAAAGGCGTTGAACCCATTGGACCCGCCAAAAAACATTTCGCCGCTCGGGCTTATTGAAGGAGGTGAATACAAAAAAAATGTATTACCTTGCAGCCCGTCACTTACGCTGTAGTTTCTGAAGCTTTCCTTGCGGTGATCGAACCTTGACAGTCCGTTCTGTGTGCTGAGCCAGAGCTTCCCCTGTTCATCTTCCAGAATCCCGCAAATCATATCATTCGGCAATCCGTTTTTAGTCGAATAATGGCGAACAACTCGATTATGGTGGCGGTCAAATTTATCGAGTCCCCCTACGGTGCCGATCCAGAGGTTGCCTGCCCGGTCTTCATAGATTGATGTCACGCCATCAGCACTGATACTGTTCGGATCGGAAGCGTCATGCCGAAAATGGGTGAATTCTCCAACCTCACGATTAAACTTGTTGAGCCCGCTGCTGGTGGTTCCGACCCAGAGGACACCCGCCCGGTCTTCGAACACGCTCAGCACAATATTGGCACTCAGCGAACGCGGGTCAGACGGATCGTGCCGGTACCGCGTAAATTGATCTGTCTCCCGATCGAGTGCATTAATGCCGCCGCCATAGGTGCCGATCCATAGGGTTCCTGTCCGGTCTTCATAGATGTTCACAACTGAATCATGACTCAGACTGTGAGGTTTGGCGGCATCGTACCGATAACTGGTAAATTGTTCTGTTTCCGGATCATATTTGATCAATCCCTTACCGCGGGTGCCGATCCAGATCAGTCCCAGTTGGTCTTCATAGACTGCCGTCAAATTATCATTGCTTATATCGATTGGATCGGAAGGGTCATCGAGATACTGGGTGAACGTTTCCGTCCGACGATCAAACTTGTTGAGCCCGCCGCTGTTGGTGCCGACCCAGACAATCCCCGCCCGGCCTGCATAAAGGGTGTTTACATGACTATCACTCAGACTGTTCGGGTTGCCGGGGAGCACGCGATAGTGGTGGAAGGGCTTTGCCCTGCCATCAAGAAAGCTGACCCCACCCTCGGTTGCCGGCCAGAGCATTCCATCCTGGCCCTCATAAATATGCCAGATCGAATCAGAGCTCAAACTGTATGGGTCCTCGGCATTATGTCGATAGTGCATAAAGGTCTCAGAGTCACGATCGAATCGATTCAGTCCGCCCCCCCAGGTGCCGATCCAGAGCCTGCCTGATCGATCTTCATGCACGGCGTGGATGATATTGTGACTCAGAGATTGAGGATTGTTTTTATCATGCTGGTAAGTCTTAATCCGGACTCTTTCAGGGTTCAGCTTGTCGAGTCCGCCTGCCGTTCCCAGCCAGAGGTTGCCCGAACGATCCTCATGGATGGCTCTAACGGAATTGTTGCTGATGCTGACGGGATCGTCGGGGTCATGCCGGTAGCGAATGAATGTTTCCGTATCGGGGTCGAACCGATTGAGCCCGTTTCCAGTACCGACCCAGAGCGCACCGCGGCTGTCTTGAACAACCGACCAGATGATATTGTTGCTCAAGCTGTTCGGGTCACCAGGATCGTGCTGGTAGCGCGTGAATTGCCTGCTGTCACGATCCAGTTTGTTGAGCCCTCTCATCGTACCCACCCAGATCGTCCCGTCCCGGTCTTCATAAACCGTGCGAACAATATCGTGGCTCAAGCTGCGGGGATTGTCCGGTTCGTGCCGGTAGTGGATGAAAGCATTCTTTTCCCGGTCATATCGATTGAGTCCGCCGCCCCAGGTGCCAATCCATAGTACACCACGTTGGTCTACGATCAGGGCCCGGGCAATATTGTGGCTCAGGCTGTTGGCATCGTCCGGGTCGTGGCGGTACACTTTTACGCTAGCGCCGTCATACCGGCTCAGTCCGCCCAAAGTTGCAAACCACATGAAGCCGAGTTTATCCTGAACCACGTTCCGTGTTTGATCGCTGGAGAGACCGTCTTTCGTCGTGAGCCGTCCGAATCTGAGGTACCGGCTCAGGAGTGGATCGCCGGAGCGCCGCGATGCCGCCGTCCCCGGAGCCCTATCCTGTGCGCCGGCCAAATCAACGGTTAATCCTGAAATAAAGATGGAAACCGCCAGGAAGGCAATAGCCAGAGATTTTTGCAGAGTGTTCAGCATATGTGGCCCTTCTGAATGGTGGCGAATAAAAATGATACGCAAATAAAACTACCATAATTGAATTTTAAATCAATAATTTAATGTTTGGGGAAAAGACAGATAGGGAAAGGATGTAATGCTAAAATTAACACTGAAGTCAATAAATCTTGCTAAATCCAATCTATTGCAATCTGGGAGGGTTCGAATTGTGGGTCATATGCTTACATCAATCCATGGCTATAATTTCGTAATGCTGTGCATTAGACAAACTAATCCATAATAACGCTTGGATCAAAATGTTAAGATTTGCAAACCTAACCTAAAACGCTAAAAGATTGTTGGTTTCTCCTGGTCAATCTACATTCTAATGAAAGTGAAGATTAGCGTGCCTTCATCGAAACTTTGGAACACTATTAATATTGTTGCACATTTGAATTGGCAATCCTGAAATTTTCAGACTGAAACTAAATTTATTAACCGGCAATATTTGTGGGATGGGCATGTCTATCGAGAAAATGATCCCTTCATCCGAGATAGCGTGCTTCAATGATCGTTATATCATCCTGAAGGCGGATATCGTTTGAAAATTTCAGCAATTCTTCCTCCAGGGTCTCCATGCGCAGTGGTTTTTTAGGATAGTCAAGTGCTTTTAAGATTTGTGTGAATCCACTGGTACCAAGCCATTCATTTTCAGCATTTTGTATCTCGATTGCACCGTCGCTGAACAAAAGGATTGAGTCACCGGCTTCCAATTTCACTGTTTTCTCTTTGTAGGGGATATCTTCCATGACGCCTAAAGGCGGACTGGTAGATTTTGGTTCTTCATAGGCCCAATTTTCATGGATAATTAGCGGGGTGGGACCACCGGCTCCGGTGAAACAAAGCGTTCCGGCACTGGCATCGATAATACCGCACATTGCCGTTGCGAAGGTAACAACACTGCCGAATATTTTAACCAGGTCTTCGTTGACCGCAGCGGCAAAATCGGCTGGGCTTTTCAGCAGCGGAAAATGGCGATTCCACAGGATGCTTAAATGCATTGCGTACAGGGCTGCGGCAACGCCGTGCCCCTCCATATCGGCCAGTAAAAATCCATACCGGTCAGCATCCAGCGGTTCGATGGCATAATAGTCTCCACCAACAATGTCATAGGACATGAAGAGGGTAGAAAACCGCAATCGCTGGTCTTCCGGCAGGTCGTGCTGTAGGGCCTGCCGTTGTATTTTTTGAGCGCGCTCAAGATCCACCAGTATCGGAGACACATCGCGAAAGGTTTCTACACCCCCGATAATTTCACCAGCTTCATTGTGAATCGGAGCGGTAGTAACTTGTGTAGGAACCCTACGGCCATCCTTATGTAGCGCAAAAACGATGATCGGAACTTGTGTGGTGACTCCAGTGATCATGGCCCGATGTAAGGGGCAATACTCCTCACCACACAACCGGTGCCCGTCCTTATCCACGTGATTAAGAATGTCTTCCAAACATGCACGGCCCAAAACATCCTCAGACCGCCATCCTGTGATGCGCTCTGCAGCCTTGCTCCAAAATACAATTCGACGGTTGCGATCACACACATAAACACCGTCGTTTAAACAATCGATTATTTTCTCCGCTGAAATAAGCAATTCCCTCATAAGAAGCCTTTCAATAGTAAATAAAGTTTTACACCATTTTTGACTGGATACGATTGTCGAGGTTAAACGCCCAGAATTTTAAAAATTATTCCAAAAGGGATGCAATCATTGGCAATTTCAATTGCATAATGCATACGCAAAAATCCAATATTTTGCAAGTGTCTCGATTATATCAAGGCCTGGCAAAATTATGGTTAAAATTCTTGGAGCAGTTGCGTATTAGCCGGACAAATTCAAAACCCAGGGCCATTGTATATTTCCCCTGGCCGATCCATATTCTGGTGAAAAGTTTACATAACGTGCCTTAGTCGAACTTTTGGGAAAACTCCAGAATGTTGTGTATTAGCTTTGGCAATCTTTAATTTGCGAATTTTAACAAAATATAAGAAATGATTTGTACCCCACCTGCCAGCCGTCCATGGGCGCTTTTTTCTTGGTATCCGTAACCCACGCAGTTGTCAAGAATCTTTGAGTCGAAAATGACCAGCGGCAAATTGTGATTCATTCTGCACCACCCGTTATCCAGAATATATAAAGGACGTTGGTGACAAAATTGACTAACTTACAATACTAATATTCTTGGTTTTTATATAAATATATGAAATTAAATTAAATTTATAAAAATTGGCACTTTACCTGATGAGATAGAATCATAGAGAACAAACTTGGAAATGTTTTTCACAAGTCTGAATATATCAGCATAACCTATTAAAATATTTATAAAAACGATCAAAAATAAGTCGTTTTAGTCAACAACGTCCCTTATTTGTTGACCAGATTGGCCTTTGTGTGCAAGAATATGACGGCTTTGATGAAAATCAAACAACTGATTGTCAACGCAATTCGTATGGGAAAGGTTGAGCGGTTCAGTTTAGATATGAAATAAATTCCTTTTTAGGCCGGAATTAATTCTCGAAGGGGTCCTTCAGATTGGCATCCCAGGTGGTTACGATATTTTGTTTGCGTAAATTTACCTGAAGCTGAAACACATCGGGTCTTGCGTAATGGCCCGGCGTGTCGAGGTCGTACTTTCCTTCCGGGATCTTGTTCAGGTCCAGGTCTGCACGAAGAATGGTAGGGCCGTTAAAATCAGGACCTGCCAAAATTTCACCCAAGGGCCCTACAATACAGCTGCCGCCGCGCATTAATATGTTTTCAGGATCATCTCCTTGAACTGTGTCAAAATTCTCTGGACAGTCCTTTCGGGTTAGATACTGACAACAGCTCAACACAAAACAGCGACCTTCAAGGGCAATATGCTGCATGGAAGGCAACCAGACATCTCGATCATCTGCTGTCGGAGCGCAGTAAATCTGGATGCCTTGAGAATACATGTGCATCCGAAGCAAGGGCATGTAGTTTTCCCAACAAATGACCGCACCGATACGCCCGATTGGGGTGTCGACCACTTGCATTGTCGATCCGTCGCCAAAGCCCCATACCAATCTCTCCATTGCCGTTGGCATCAGTTTTCGATGCTTGCCCAGTAGTTCTCCTGCCGGAGAAAAAAAGCATATCGTGCAATACAGAGTGCCCAATTCTCGTTCAATCACCCCAATTACCAGATAGATCTTGTTTTCTTTGGCGGTCGTTCCCAAAAGGTCTGTGGCTGGGCTCGGGATCTCAATAGCGCTTTCAAAATAACGGCGGAAATCCTCCCGGCCCTCGGGTAAGCGCATTCCGATGCGGGCCCCAAAATCCAATCCTTTAGGATAGGCTGAAACAAAGGCCTCCGGGAATAGGACCAAATCGGCCGCTTGACGTGCAGCTTCTTTCACTAAGCTTCGGACCTTCTCGATTGTGGCTTCTCGATCAAATACGATCGGATTATCCTGTACCACTGCAGCACGAATGATACTCATTTTTATCTCCTATCGAAATGTTAAATGAACAAGTGCATCGCCTTTTTCATATCTTGGGGTTTGAGGAATTAATCCCAGAGCCCTTCTTATCACGTCCGATAACAGCATTCATTTGCGATAGATTTAATTATGACGGTTTCCTAAAAAGTCGTCGAATCGTCATGCCGGACTTGATC
>JASFFJ010000370.1:0-7695 GCA_050124355.1 Desulfobacterales bacterium
TTATGGTCTTGACCTTTACACCCATCCAGCATACGTAAAGGAGATAAATTTCGATCTAGAGAGAAAAAACGATGACAGATTCAGATGTAAATGTTGACCCTAAAAAGTCTCACGGTGATTGACGGCAGCCACGTGTTCCAGCAGCACCTTAATTGCACGATCATGCGGTAAGGTCTTCATTATCAAGGAAGGAAACACAGATGCACTCCTATATTGCCTGTCACGATTGTGATCTGGTTCACCACATCAAAGCGTTGCCGGTCAAGGGGGTGGCTGTATGTGTCCGTTGCGGCGCGATTCTTTACAAGCATAAACCCAACAGTCTGGACCGTACCCTGGCATTTGCCCTTGGCGGGTTGATATTGTTTATTCTGGCAAATTCGTTTCCCTTTTTGGCGTTAAGAATTGGTTCACAGGTCCGTGAAACAACGCTGATTACCGGAATACACGAGCTGTACATCCAGGGTATGCAGGTGATCGCGATACTGGTGCTGCTCACTACCGTGCTGGTACCGGCGACCCAAATGATGTGCCTGTTTTACATTTTGCTGCCGCTCAAAGTCGGCCGGGTACCCAAAAGCTTGCCCTGGGTACTGCGGTTTCTTCAGCGCATACAACCTTGGGGCATGATGGAAGTTTTCATGGTCGGTATTCTGGTATCGGTTGTAAAACTGGCCAAAATGGCGAAAGTCATACCGGGTATCTCTCTGTACTCATTTTTGGCACTCATCTTCGTCCTGGCCGCCATGAGCGTCTCACTGGATGCCCACCAAATCTGGCAAAAATGGGAGGCGCATCGATGAATCCTGTGTTCAAAACAGCACGAAACGCCGGGTTGATCAGCTGCCATTGTTGCCATCTACTCTGCCAACGGGCCAAGCAGCCTTCGCACATGCAATGCCCACGTTGCGGCGCCGACATGCATGATCGCAAACCCAACAGCATCGCGCGGACCTGGGCCCTGGTACTGGCGGCCTTTATCTTTTACATCCCCGCCAATGTGCTTCCCATCACCATCGTTATTTCACTGGGCAAGGCCCAGTCGGACACGATTATGAGCGGCGTCATCTATTTCCTTCAGACCGGGATGTGGCCCATCGCCCTGATCATCTTTTTGGCCAGTGTCTTCATCCCGTTGCTGAAGCTGCTGGTTATAATATTTCTGTTGATCAGCGTGCAGCGCCAGGCCAGCTGGCGCCGTCTGGATCGCACCCGGCTATACCGGATTGTCGAGATCATCGGCCGCTGGTCGATGGTCGATATTTTTGTGGTAACCATTCTGGTGGCCCTGGTGCATCTGGGCGGCCTGGCGACCATTCATGCCGGTCCCGGTGCGCTTTTTTTCGGGGCGGTGGTGGTAATCACCATATTTGCCGCCATGAGTTTTGATCCCCGGCTGATCTGGGACACAGAGGAGGTAGGACATGAGTAATACTAAAAGCCATGGATCTGAATTAAAGGGATTGCCCGAGCCCGAAGTGCGGACCAAAAAGCAACGTATTTCGATCGTCTGGCTGGTACCGCTGATTGCCTTAGCTGTCGGAGGCTGGCTGGTTTATAAAGCCATTTCCGAAAAAGGACCGACCATTACGATCACGTTCAATACGGCCGCGGGGCTGGAGGCCGGAAAGACCAAGATCAAGTACAAAGATGTCGAAATTGGCCAGGTCGATTCCATCGTGTTGAGCGAAGATATTTCCCATGTGATTGTAAAGGCCGAGTTGGTCAAGGGGTCTAAAAATTATCTCTCGGAAAACACCCGTTTCTGGGTCGTCCGGGCGCGGGTTACGGCCGGGAGTGTTAGCGGACTCAGCACCCTTTTTTCGGGGGCCTATATCGGAATTGATCCAGGCAAACCCGGTAGCCCGGCGACCCAATTTAAGGGCTTGGAAGTACCGCCGGTGGTGACCGCCGAACTGCCGGGAAGCCATTTTGTGTTGCGGGCTTCGAGCCTTGGCTCGTTAGATGTGGGTGTCCCGGTCTACTTCCGACGGATCGAGGTTGGTCAGATGGTCAGCTACCAACTGGACGAGGACGGACAGGCGGTAACCCTCAAAGTGTTCATCCATGATCCCCATCACGAGCTGGTTCGCAAAAACACCCGCTTCTGGAACACCAGCGGTTTGGATGTTGCCGTCGGTGCCGATGGCATCCGGGTGGATACGGAATCATTTACGTCATTGATGATCGGTGGCATCGCCTTTGACACACCGATCAACATGGCACCCGGTGAACCGGCCGAGGAAAATGAGGTTTTTAAGCTTTACGAGAACCGTGACAGCATTTCTGAAAAGACCTATGCGCGAAAGGAAAGGTGGCTGCTTTATTTTGACGGCGACGTCCGGGGGCTTCAGGAAGGCGCACCGGTTGAATTACAGGGTATCCAGATCGGTCAGGTGCTGGACGTCAGTCTGGAATTTGATGTTGCTAAAGTGGCTTTTCAAATCCCGGTTCTGATCGAGCTTGAGCCGGATCGGGTAAAGGCGATCGGCCAGCTTCCGGAAGGTGACGAGGAGCAAAAAATGATGGATTATCTCGTGGATAAAGGTCTGCGCGCCCAGCTTAAAACGGGCAGCCTGATTACCGGACAGTTGCTGGTGGCCATCGACATGCATCCGGAAGCACCGCCGGCTAGCATCAATTGGGAAGGCCGCTACCCGGAACTTCCCACCGTACCAACTGCTATGGAAGAGCTGACGGCCAGCCTGACCCAACTGCTGAACAAATTAGAAAAATTTCCCATCGAACAGATCGGTAATGACCTGCGAGATACGGTTGCCGGTGCCAAGAGCCTGATAAACTCAGCCGAACTTCAGAAATCCGTCACCGCTTTAAACCAAACCCTCGATCAGACGCAGAAATTTGTCACAACGCTGAACACGTCTATCGAGCCTGAATTGAAAACAGCCGCTTCCAACTTGAATTCTGCCCTTATACAGGCCCAGAAACTCACCAAGAGTCTGAATTCCAACGTTGCGCCCCAGGCAGATCGCACCCTCAGGGCGCTTCAGGAGGCGGCACGTTCCATCAAGGTTTTGGCGGCATACCTTGAACGGAACCCCGAAGCGTTGATCCGCGGTAAAGGCCAATCAAGGAGGAGGTGAAAAAATG
Source organism: Desulfobacterales bacterium (assembly GCA_050124355.1). Lineage (GTDB taxonomy): Bacteria > Desulfobacterota > Desulfobacteria > Desulfobacterales > JAFDCJ01 > JAFDCJ01. The sequence goes on from JASFFJ010000370.1 coordinate 3,112, forward strand.
AAGATGTTTTTATTTCGACCAAAACACTTGGCAATCATAATCTGTTGGCTGGCATTGGCCGGCTGCTTGGGTGGCCCATCGGCACCGACAAATTTTTATATGATCAGCGCTTTGAGTCCTTCAACGACCGATAAAGCCGCGGCAACTGCAGAAAGTCGCAACCGTATCGGTATGGAAACCGTGGTGGTTCCCGAATATTTGAATCGAAACGAGATTGTTGTCAACCTGGACGATACGGTCTATCGGCTGGCAGCGTTTAATCAGTGGGCCGAGCCGCTGAACGATAACCTGACACGAGTACTTGCAGAAAATTTGACACATCTGCTGCGCGACGAATTGATTGACGTTTTCCTGGCCACTGATAGCTCAATCCCATCCGATTACCGGCTGGAGGTGGATGTGTTACGTCTGGACGGCAATTTGGGGGATCAGGTTACCCTGGTCGTTCAATGGGCGCTTTTAGAAGCCGAAGAAGGCGAATTGACACTGATGCGGCGATCGGAATATCAGGAGGCGGCGGCGGATAACACATATAAAGGACTGGTATTGGCCAAGAGTCGAAGCATCGAAAAATTGAGCCGCGATATGGCCGGGGCCATCAAAGAGGCTTTGGCAACAACCAACAAGCAGTGATAAGAGACATATCAAATTCAGTAAGAGCATTATTTTAATCATGAAATCGATATGAATTTTCATGTGGTTTCATAAGTTGTCAGGTAACGCTTGGGGCGCTACCTGACCTATAGTTTACAGGCATTGATTCAAGTTATGAATGGCCATCGACCAATGATCAATGATAAATAACAAACATGTTTTGGCGAAGTTTAACACGAGGGGAGAGTTTTACGCATGGCGGAAAATAATGATAACCGAGAAACATTGCTGCTGGTTGACGACAACCCGACCAATCTTCAAGTGCTTCGTCAAGCACTTCAAGGCATGGACTGCAAAATGCTGTTTGCCAAAAATGGTGAGCGTGCGCTTTCCATTGCCGCTGAGGGCCACCCCAGCCTCATTTTACTGGACATCATGATGCCCGGAATCGATGGATTTGAGGTCTGCCGGCGGTTGAAATCCGATCCAGCTACCGAAGATATACCCGTGATTTTTCTATCCGCCCTGGTAGACACCCAAGACAAGGTAAAAGGGCTTCAATTGGGTGCCGTGGATTATGTGTCCAAGCCGTTTCAGCCTGAAGAGGTGAAAGCACGGGTGGATACCCACCTGACCATTCACCGGTTGAGGCGGGAAGTTCAGGATCAGAAAGATCAGCTCGAGCATGAGCTGGAAGTCGTCTCAGAGGTTCAACGCCGGCTTTTGCCCAAACAGCTGCCTGAAATTAAAGGGTTACATCTGGCCGCACACTATGCCACCAGCCGGTTCGCCGGAGGTGATTATTACGATATCCTTAAACTACCGGATAACCAGTGGGGGTTTATGGTGGCCGATGCCGAGGGCCATAGCGCCCCTGCAGCTGTTCTGATGGCCATGACCTGTTCATTGCTGCACTCCTACAGCGGCCCGCCGACCGATCCGGCTGAGGTGCTGACCTACATCAACCAGACGATGTGCAAGGTTGCCGATCCCAGCTTCGTGACTGCATTGTATGCGGTATTCGATGCCGATCAGCGCACCTTGCGGTTTGCCCGAGCCGGGCACCCGCCGCCGATGCTTTACCGGCGTGAGGAGAATAAGTCAGTTGAGCTTGCCGGCAAAGGTGTTTTCCCCTTGGGAATCTACCCATACGATCAGATTCCGGTGCACGAAACCAGATTGGGATCAGGGGATCGGTTGCTGCTCTACACGGACGGCGTGACCGAACGATTTGACATGGAGGGAAATGCCTACGGGGAAAATCGCCTTCTTGGAGGGCTTGCTGCAGATGCGGTGAATAACCCCCGGCTGATATTGGATGGGATCATCGAAGATTTACAGCAATTTGCCGGCGGCAGACCCCCGGACGATGATCAGGCGCTTGTTTTAGGTGTTATAGAATAAATCAGCGCATGCACTCGATGGCTTTTGATGGGAACATTAGGACCGGTTACCCCATGGTATCACACTCATATTCGTTTGAACTCAAAAGTGATTTGTCCGAATTGGAAACTTTATGCCAGCATTTGAATAAATTTGGTCAGATCACCGGGCTATCGCTGACGTGCGCAACAGATATTAATGTCTGTATAGATGAACTGTTCACGAATATCGTATCCTACGGTTTTGCCGATGACCAGGAGCATATCATTCGGTTCACGATCAATTTGGATAAGAATGTGCTGACCATTGAAATTGAAGACGATGGCGTGCCGTTTAACCCCCTTAAAAAGAAAGATCCGGAATTCCCTGCTGATCTTATGGATGCCAGAATCGGGGGCCTTGGCATTCATATTGTCAAAAAATTAATGGATGATATTGATTATAAAAGAAAACGAGGCTGGAATTCGTTGACGATGAGAAAGCATCTTTAGTTCTTCAACTACCTAAACTGAGAACGTTGAACCGTTTAACCCAGGTAATAGATACGAAAAGGATTTGAAAATGGAAATTTCGCACAGGCTCGAAGATCAAATTCTGATTATCACAATCAAGGGACGGCTGGACGGTGCAACTTCGCCAAAAGCTGATGAATTTATCAAAGAAAGGCTAAAGGGTAACAATAACCGCTTACTATTTGATTTTGAAGGTCTGGAATATCTCAGCAGTGCCGGACTGCGGGCTATTCTGAGTGCTGCCAAAGAAATCAAAAGCAGAGAAGGCAAAATGATGCTGGCCGGCTTAAATCAATACGTTTATGAAATTTTCGAAATCAGTGGTTTTACATCATTGATTCCTATCAAAGAGACGGTCGAAGAAGCCCGCAAAGATCTCGCTTCGTAAGAAAGCTGCGTTGCATTGGAATGGATTCCACCCCAGAGAAACAGGACGTCTTTGGCTTACCGCAAAAGCCAACCATCCTTTTTTGCTTATTTGGTAGACAAAACGCAAAAACGCCGATTTCAGAGGGACCTGGCGCCACGTAAGTAATCGATTTTATTGGTGGAGCGAGAGGATTTGAATGCGCCGGAGGCGCACAAGCCTCCTTGGAGGGTTGCTTTACCCGCCTCTGGCGGGCTCCGATTGAGAATCCACTTTAACCAAGTTATTTTCTTCCTATGCTGGATTTTAGAAATGCTTGGAGGCAAAGGCACGTCCGGAATGACTTTTAAGGTATTAAGGTATTTTTCGAATGCAGCAGCTTTTTTCCGAGAGCGGAACGCGATGGCCGTTTCAATCCGCCGAGGCCGGTATCTGGATGTATGAGGGTTGTTTCCTTGGCTGTGAGACTTCAGGCGGGCTTCCAGATCGTCAGTCAACCCAGTGTATCTGTGGGGTTTGTCATTATCACTCAAAAGGATATAAACATAGGTGAAGCCCTTCATTTCTTTCCTCTGGCTTGCCAGGGCGTAGTTCGAAATGATCATTGTGAGGATACTGTGTTTTGCCCGGCTTCGCTTTCAGCTACGCCGTGGCAGTCTTCGTTCTCAACTGCATTTCGAAAGAAGACTGGTCGGGGCGAGAGGATTTGAACCTCCGACTCCCTGCTCCCAAATTAGACGCTCTTCCAACCGCAACCAACAATAAACCCCTAAATTCATAACAAATTCTTGCTCACCCTGTTTTCTGCCTGTTCTGTGCATATGGTGCATAAGGTGCATACAGTCGTTGCTTTTCATTTTTCGTCGGAACAAAAGGGGACAAAAAAGGGACAAAGTTTTGATTTATCCTAAAAGATAAATTTTGCTGCCCAGCTGTAAACACAGATTTGGTTTTGTTTGGAACTGTTTTGAAATAGTTGATTTTGACGGGCACAATTTGGGCAAAGTCCTATTCAAACATAAATGGAGAAAAAAAAACTTATATCTAATTCTTTTAATTGGAGATGCATATAATCATGACCGTTCCCATACCCCTCTCAAACACCTCGATTTATGGGACGTCAGACCCAAACCGTCTCCGAGCGCCTACGCCCGCTGTCAGAAGCCTTAATCATCTGTGATGAATCCTCATCGCTTAGCCCGGATGATTAAATAACTGATGCTAATTGCCCAATGGAAGCCTACCAAAATAAAAAACTGCCACACGCAAAGTGATGGGCTAGGCCCGTATTGACCGTAAAATTCGATCTCTGCACAAAAATCAATGGTGTTTTTCTGGGATGCCACTGTGTTTTACGGGCAGGGCACTGTCAAGAATCTTGCTTATGTGACACGGAACGTTGTCTGATTTTGCCGGCGGTGTTTTGGATTTAATCCGACAATTACGCTGTGGGTTGTTGGCGGATATCGCCGCTAGATCATTACGATCTTGGCCGTGGGGATCTTTTTGATGAATTGACTGTAAAAACTTGACGCTTTGAACAAAGTTAGTTTGTCTGACCAGCATCACCAGATCGATGGTGTTAAAGTTTTACCGATTGCTTTAAGTTGACCCGTCAATCCCATGCTGATATAGTTCTCGAATGGTTATTAATCAAATTATTTGGCCTCGAGATCGTATTGACCACATCTCTATCCACGAGATAGAACCAGAGGAATTCGAAGAGGT
>JASFFJ010000371.1:0-7670 GCA_050124355.1 Desulfobacterales bacterium
ATATAGAGGATAATAAAAGGTGCCATGAAATTCAGTTCAAATCCACTCGCCCATCTTGGTAACACGAAGACAATATCACCAAATCGGCTGTTGAGCCAGGCGGCGGCGAAAAAAGCTGGCCAGAGGGAGGCCATGCCCATGGCCATAGAAAGAAAAAATGATTTTCCGTACGCCTCATTGGCAAGCTTATTGATTCCTTTATAGGCGACGTCATCACCAAAAGCTTTCGCTTTGAGCGATTGTTCGTGATAGTAATGGGTCTGCTCCCAATTTTTGGCGACTTGACGGCGGTTCATGCGATACGCCACCGCCAGCGTCAGCTCACCGATCAGGGCAGCCCAGCCGGCGAGGATAAATGTCCCCACCCACCAGCCAAGCAATGGATTCTCAAACCAGCGATAGGGCGATACGAGCACTGGATCGATCGTGGTTAAAAACCAATTGATGATATCCATTTTAGAAAAAATAGTATTCGGCCTGACATGAGCGCCAGGCCGAAGATAATGGAATGTTTGATACGCGCATCAGAACGGCGGAACGATGCTGTAGCCCAGGAATCCCTTCGTGGTATACCGCAACCCGACATAAAATGCCAAGACGATGAATATGATTTTCAGAACCTTGTCGGGAATATACTTTGAAGTTCGCGGTCCGATCATCGAACCAATGAAAATTCCAATAAGTTCGGCACCAATCAATCCCCAGGAAATAACGACACCTTTGCCGACCATGTACGAAAAAATGGACACAACCATGCCGACCAAGACACACAGCGCCGAAGTGCCGGCCACTAAAAACATCGGCAACCCGGCAACCGATGTTAGAAACGGCACATACAGAAATCCTCCGCCGATACCCAAAAACGAGGCAATCGCTGCAATAAAAATGCCGCCGATCATGGGTATCCAAGCTTTAAAGGAAAAATTCTGACCGAAAAAAGTAAAGCGGATGTTGCCGATCAAAAATGTCAGGGCCCAGCCGATGAGAACCAGAATGTAGGCCACCCATTTGGCACCGCCGATCAGATTGATCCAGAGTGCTGAGGCCACCACCGCTACGACCGCCAGCCACATGTAGGTCCAGGAGCCCTCGATGATTTTGACGCCTTGGTCAGCGGTATCGGATTTTTCAGCCACCGCTTTTTCAAATGCCTGCGCTGCTGCTTTGGCCTCCTTCTTGCGCGCCGCACCGCGCGGGGTGAGTTCGTAAATAAGGAAACAACCGAGGACAAACACAATCAGACCGAAATATCCGAGATAAGCTTTGAGAGAAATCTTACCGGCCGTCAGCTCCGGTACCAACCAGGACCCGCCGACGCCGCCGATGGCTAAGCAGATACCCAACGGTGCCACCAGCCGTCCCATACGGTAATAGTTGAAGGAGGAGATGACCCCGCTCAGACCAACCAACCATTGGTTGGAGACTCGGATTGAATCTGTGAGCAATGTGTTAACTGGATTCCCTTTGCCGAAGGCTTTGGCATAGTCAGCCATTCCGAAAATGGTGATGTGCCCGACGCCGGCCATGATACCGCCGAAAGCCCCAACGGTTGAAAAAATCCACCCGACCCAAATGGCCCATAGCAAGCCAACGATGACATTCTGGCTGGGGGCGCCGGGTATCCCCAGATAGCCGGGTTCATCACCGGCTTTGATAACTTCCTTGGTCTTGGCGGCAAAGGTGTCGTCTTCGAGGCTTTTTTCGATAGCCTGCTTCATTCTTTCCGGCATACCAGGCGTCGTCAGATCGGTGCCCGATTGCGCCAGTGCCAGGGTGACAAATGTTAAAAGAACCAAAATGCCTGTCATCCAATAAAATTTTGATAATTTCAAAGTCTTCCTCCTTTCGTTTCAAATTCCAATAAGATATGTGTGAGGTAAGCAGATCCTCTTACCCAAAATCGTGCAACAGCGCTATTGTCGAATTTAGCAATGAATATGCCGGTATAATTGGCTATAATTGAATAATTTTTCTTTGCTGAAAACGCTGACGTATTTTTATATGCATATTAAAAGCATCCCTTCAGTTGCTGTCGGTGGAAAGATTAGCTTATTTTACGCTTCACTTTTTGGGTCTTATAATATATGGTTTTTGTTTTGTAAATAATTTAAAGACTATCGAAAGCCGGATCTTGCAATTTATTCCCTACGATCTGGAATAATCATTGCGGCAAAAAGCGTGAAATTGAAGAGGCGGGATTTCAAAGTATCGCTGTGCGGGATGCTCAATGCATTGATTCTTAATTAGAAATTTATTATATTGCCACAACAATTTTTTACCCTTAGGAGATATTAATGTTATGAAGGAATCGGTTTATAGTATCTGTGGTATGTGTACCGTCCGATGTCCCATCAAGGTTGATGTAGAAGACGGCGTGGTGAAATGGATTGAGGGAAATCCGAACGACCCCGGGATGGCGGGGCGGCTCTGTGCCAAAGGATCTGCCGGCTTGGCCATGCTTTACGACTATGAAAGACCCCAGCATCCCATGATCCGGGAGGGTAAACGGGGTGAAGGTAACTGGAAAAAAGCCACCTGGGATGAAGCCCTGGCTTATATCGCCGATAAATTACAGGATATCATAAAAAAACACGGCGCCAAGGCCATCGCGTTGAGCGACCGCGGGGGACCGTTTCGTGACATTCACCGAAGTTTTTTAAGAGCCATCGGGTCGCCCAATTATTTCAACCATGACTGCACCTGTGCACGCAACGTCCAGCATGCCGCCCTGTCGCTTTTTGGATCCGGTCGTAAAACCTTTAATTACGACTATGGCAACTGCAAACATCTGGTCCTGTACGGCCGCAATGTATTTGAATCTCTGCGGGTCAAACAGGCCAATATTATTGTGGACATGCTGGATCGCGGCGGCAAAATTACCTACATCGATCCGAGGGCGGCCGGCACTGCCATGAAAGCAACGCGCTATTGGCCCATACGTCCCGGTACCGACTATGCGCTCAATCTGGGCATTATTCACACCGTGCTGCGGGATAAGCTCTTTGATGGCGAATTTGTCAATCAATGGGTACTGGGTTTTAAGGAGCTGGAATCCTTTGTGATCCCCTACACGCCGGAGTGGGCGGCTGCGGAGACCGGCATCTCCGCCACTGAAATCGTCGAATTCGCTCATGAAATCGCCGCGGACCGACCGGCCGTCATTTTTCATCCCGGCTGGATGGTGGCACGCTACTCGGATTCCTTTTATTCTATCCGTACCAATTACATCCTCAACGCATTGATGGGCGCCTATGAAACCCCGGGCGGTCTGTTCTTTCAAAAGGGCCCCGGCGACGTGGGGGCCAAAGGGCTCAAGTCGCTGCTGGATACCATCCCCAAACCGGAAGAAAAGCGGGTTGACGGCTGCGGCTGGAAACACAAGCACTTTGACGCCGGACCCGGGCTCTTACAATTGCTCTATCCCGCCATATTGAATGAAGATCCTTACCCGGTCAAAGCCTATATCGCTTTTCGGCATGACCCACTTTTGTCCCTGCCGGATCCGGAAGCCCAAAAAAAGGCTCTCGATAAACTGGATCTGGTGGTTGCCATCGACGCCAATTACAGTGAAACCGGCTGGTATGCAGATGTCCTCCTGCCGTCGGCGACTTATCTGGAAAAGTCAAGCGTTCTGACCACCGGCAAGGGCCTGAAACCTTCATTCGGGATGCGAAAACAGGCGGTCGAGCCACGCAACGATGCCAAGGCCGACTGGTGGATATTCAAATCTCTGGCAGAGCGACTGGGCGCCGGCGATTATTTCAAATTTAAAGACATGGAAGCGTTCTGGGAATGGCAGCTTGAGGATACCGGCGTTACGGTGAGTGACCTGGAAAAAAAGGGATCGGTGGCGCTCACGGATAAACCGGTTTGGTGGAACCGGATGAAGGATCTTAAATTCAAAACACCTTCCAAAAAGATCGAATTTGTTTCCAGCCGTCTGGCGGCCAGTGACATTGAATCCTTCAAGCCTTATGAAAGCCCCAAAAAGCCGGATGAGGGCTATTATCGCCTGGCCTTTGGTCGCAGCCCGGTGCACACCCATGGTCGTACCCAAAACAACCCGGTACTCAGCGAAATTATGCCTGAGAATCAGCTATGGCTCAATGATGAAGAGGCTGCAAAACTGGGTGTTGCCAATGGTGATCGGGTGCGGGTGACGTCTGCCGACGGCAGCCATTCGGGGACGATCAACGTTTACGTGACCGAATTCATTCACCCGGAGTCTGTTTTCATGGTCCACGGGTTCGGTCGTAAAGTGCCCTGGCAAACCCGCGGGTATAACAAGGGATTGGGAGATTATCGATTTGAAATTGGCCTGTTGGGCGTTTACGATCCGGTGGGAGGCGCCAATTCGCTGATGGAGTGTTTTGTGAAGGTTGAAAAAGCTGAATAAAACGGAGGAAGACGTATGAGCAAGTACTATATTTACCAGGATGCCAAACGCTGCATTGGATGTTTCAGCTGCGAGTCGCACTGCAAAACAAAAAACAACTTGCCGATTGGCCCCAGATTGTCACAGATCATTCCGGTAGGCCCTAAAAAATTAAACAATCTACCGCGCATGTCCTATGTATTTATGCCCTGTTTTCACTGCCAGGAGCCCTGGTGTGTGGCTGCCTGTCCGACCGGCGCGATGCAAAAAAGGCCTAAGGACGGCATCGTCTTCATTGACGAAACACTTTGTGTCGGCTGTAAGGCCTGCATTACGGCCTGTCCATGGGGAACGCCCCAGTGGAACCCGGAGACCGGAAAAGCCGTGAAATGTGATTACTGCATGGACCGAGTTGATCAGGGCCTGGAACCGGCCTGCGTAGCCAAATGTATCACAAAATGTCTTCATTTCGGCGATCCGTCAAAAAAAGCCCAGTCCAAGCGTGACCGGCACGCTAAAAAGGTTGCCGATTTTGAATAGAAGCTAGTTTGCTCGCTATCCGCCGGCAGAGCATAATGGAATAAAGGAATGGTGGAATATTGGGTTTGGTTTCATTGGTCAAACCTTGTTGAATAGTTTAATGGTTTACTGGTTTATTTGGTAAATTATAGTCATAATTTTAGAATGCTACGATTGTTAATACATGAAGTGGCCAACTATTTTGTAAATATTTGATAAATATATAGTTACAACCACTTAACCAATCAACTAATCAACTAATCAACCAATAACTTTAACTTTTCACCATGCATACCGAGGGATTTCGGTATACGAGAGGAAAAGATGCCCGAAACAAAATGCCCGGTAACTGATACGATCGGTAAATTGAGCACTGTCATCGACGCCGGTGGTCTAACGGACCCCAGAAGCAGACGCAGGGCGGAAGATATTCTGGCATTGCTAAACGATGTTGCCTGGGGCAGAGCCGATACCGAACATCTGCCGACCATAGAATCACTGACCCGAAAACTGGAAGAACAGGGTAAAACAGAGGCTTCCCAAAATGCCGGCAAATTGGTGCGAACGGCGCTGGCACAGCATCGCGAAATTTTTATCAGTCATATCGATACCCATAACTGCTCGTCGGGAGATTGTCTCAAACTAGCGCCGGCACCCTGTCAGATGACCTGCCCCGCCGGACTGGATATCCCAACTTATGTCACCCTTATCGGAATGGGACGCGATGCTGAAGCCATCGACGTCATCCGCCGTGATTGTCCTTTTCCCTGGGTATGTGGCCTGGTGTGCACTAGACCCTGTGAATTCATGTGTGTGCGAGCGCGCATCGATACTCCGATTTGTATAAAATCTCTCAAGGGTTTTGCCGCTGAGAGGGCCATGTCCGAAGGCAGTTATAAAAATCCGCCCAAGGAACCGGACAAAAACAGGAAAGTATGCGTTATCGGTGCCGGCCCCGGCGGTATGAGTGCGGCTTACTACCTGTCATTGAAGGGCTACGACGTCCGTGTTATCGAGCGGCAACCGGTAGCAGGTGGAATGCTGCTGCTGGGCATACCCCGCTATCGACTTCCCAGAGAGGTTATCGACCGCGAAGTGGTCATGTTAAAAAATTTGGGAGTGGAATTTCAGTTTGACATCGGATTCGGTACGGATGTCACCCTCGCGCAATTAAAATCCGAAGGTTTTGAAGCCTTCTTTTTTGCCATCGGTGCCCACCGGTCATATAAGCTGGGCATCCCCGGAGAATCGGATTTCCCCCAGGTCAAACAAGCCATCGATTTCCTGAGAGATGTGGCCTTGGGAGACCGGCAGGTGCCGGGGAAACATGCCGTTGTCATCGGCGGCGGCAATGTGGCCATTGACGCCGCCAGGACCTGTTTGCGGTTGGGATGTGAATCGGTGACTCTGGCCTATCGCCGGGCGCGCTCTGAAATGCCAGCCGACCATGAAGAAGTGGAGCAGGCCGAAGAAGAAGGGATCCGATTCGAATTTTTAAACATTCCGAGCGGAATCATCGGCAGCAGCGGCCGCCTGGAGGGCTTGCGATGTCTGAAGGCCAAATTGGTCAGTAAAAAGGGGCAGGACCGAAAATACCCGGTTCCCATTGAAGGCAGTGAATATACCATCGGTGCAGATGTCATCATTTGTGCCATCGGCCAGCAGGTCGATACCGCCTGCATGGCATCCGTCAAGGGCCTGGAATGGACACGCCGCCAAACCATCAACGTTCAGATGGCAACCATGGAATCTTCCCTCGAGGGCATTTTCGCAGCCGGTGATGCCGTCACTGGACCGGCAACTGTCATTGAGGCCATCGGCGGCGGGAAGCGAGCGGCCGAGTCCATAGACCGCTGGTTATCCGGTATTCCCCAGCCCAGTATGCCGCCGGTGCCGACCCGCCGCAAAAGAGTCGAATACCTGGAAGTCCCCGCCATTACCAAAATGACCTTGAAACGGCCCGAGATGCCGCTGCTGAATATCGACCGTCGCCGCACGACATTCCAGCAGGTCGAGCTGGGCCACACCGAAAACATGGTGCGCGAAGAGGCCCGACGCTGCCTGCGCTGCGATATCTGCCTGAGGTGCGGCAAGTGTGTGGAGGTTTGCCGTGACAGGATGAAAGTGGACGCCTTGCAAATGGGTTATTTCGATTTTGATCACCCGGTGGCCACCGATTTCAGAGTGACCGAAGACCGCTGTATTTTATGCGGTGCCTGCGCCACCAATTGCCCCACCGGTGCCATGAGAATGGAAGACAGGGGCGATGAAAGAGTTCTTTCTCTCTGCGGCACCTTACTCAACCGAAAAAAATTGCTGTATTGTCAAAGCTGCGGGGCCGTGCTGGGGCCGGAAAGATATCTTGACTTTGTTCACAAACGGACCCACGCAGTCGCCAGGGTCGCCGACGATCGTCGACTGTGCGAGGTATGCAGCAGAAAATCAACGGCAAAATTCAGCGTTGGGGGTGCGCCGGTGAAAGGGCGTAGAGCATAGGGCATGGGGCATGGGGCATAGAGCATGGGGCATGGGGCATGGGGCGTAGAGCATGGGGCATGGGGCATAGGGAAGTGAAAGCGGATTGCGGACCCGCCGTCGTCCAATAAGGCGGGACTATGGCGCGGCAAGCATGGGGAATTCGGAATGAGGGAAGAGAAGCTGGGAGGCTAGGAAGCTAGGAAGCTGGAAAGCAAAAAGAATGTGAAAAGTGATAGGTGATAAGTTAAAAGGAGTAGGAGGTAGAAAAGCTATTTTGGGCCTTGCACCTTGAACCTGA
>JASFFJ010000372.1:0-7658 GCA_050124355.1 Desulfobacterales bacterium
ACGGTTACCTTATTTCTTTATTTTCAACAACGCATGATAGGCTTCGGTTAATTTAACAAATTCATCATGATTTCCGCCCTTGTCCGGGTGCATATCCAGGGCCTTTTGGCGGTAAAGCCGCGCCAGCTCTTTGCCGCTCATCTCCTTTAAAATCACTTGGGGTTCACCGAATGCAGAACTGCCATTTTTCAAGATGCTGGCAGGGTTTGCGGTTGGCATATGATAATCTCTGCGGTTGTTGATAAACTGACGCAGGTAGTCTTCCATCATAGATCCTGCTGCGAAGTCATGGTCGAAATACATCAGAACATATCTGACCAGATAGTGGTGCAATCGATCGCCGGTTTTCATACCGGCCCAGAAAGAGGGATCCCCATTCAAACGGCAAATCTGTTCGATAAAATGAGCATCAACTTTGTCGATGCTTAACATTTGGGGTGCGTTCTTTGCATAAGATTCATAAAAAAATTGCTGCAGATCAAAAATCACATAGGTATAGGCTTTATATTCCCGGGGGCTCAGCACGGTTTCCATGTCCATGAGCGCCTGTTCGATCTCATCCCTGGACTTGTTAAGCAGAAAACGGAAGAAGTTCAGTGGTAACCGGTCGATGTCCCGCTGATTCATTTGACCGAATCTCAAATAATGCATCCGGCGGCGGTCAAACATATGAAGCTTGGTATCTGCTTTATTTTCCGGCCCTTTTTTTCGACGGCTGGCTTGATGTCGTTTCTCCCTGCTGCGAAAAGGTTCTAATATTCTTCGGATTTCCGGCTGAACGAAGGGCCAGAAAATATCTTCGAGTTCATCCGGGTCAGCTGTGGCACCCATGTCGGTGAGACGGTCTTCGACACTCTCATCAATATAAAACGAATTGCCCCCCGGGTAAATGATATAGCTGCCGGGATCGGCACCTAAGTCGAGCAAATTTCGGCTCAGAAAATGATCTGCTTGCCGATATGATTCCCGGATGAAATAGCGGGCTTCGCCGTTTATTTTTTCAAGAGCGAGATACAAATTTTTTCCTCTTTAAACATTACAGTATTTTAATCTTATTGATTCCAATGCCGCATCGTTGACGTTAAGCTTGCAACAACTTGTTTCTCAGTAGATATCATACTTGTCTTTCATTTGTTAGTGATTAATTTGACAGAGTCAAGCTAGCAACAGCGGAAAAACAACGACGGCATCACTCGTCTTGCCGCTGCCAAACTGGAGGAATCTATGCAGCTTCGCACGCTGGGCATGTCAGATTTGAAAATTTCCCCTATTCTCATGGGTACTTGGCAGGCCGGCAAAGACATGTGGGTCGGAATTGATGATGCCCAGTCAACCCGCGCCATCCGTGCGGCTGTTGAGGTCGGCATTAATACCTTTGATACTGCGGCGGCTTACGGCAAAGGGCATTCGGAACGAATCCTCGGTGCAGCTGTCAGCGAGATGCGCACCGAGGTTATTTTGGCTACCAAAGTATTTGCCAATCGTCTTAAATACAACCAGGTCATCGATTCCTGTCATCGATCCCTGAAAAATTTGAAGACAGATTATATCGACCTCTACCAAATCCACTGGCCGGCCGGCTCCTTCGGTACCCGCGACGTTCCCATTGAAGAAACCCTGGCAGCCATGAATGCGCTCAAAGAGAAGGGAAAAATACGGGCCATAGGGGTATCCAATTTTTCATGTACTCAGCTGGATGAAGCGACCCGATTTGCCCGGATCGACAGCCTTCAATCCCCGTACTCCCTGTTCTGGCGTCATATTGAAAGGGGTATCATGCCGTATTGCCGGCAAAACAACATATCCATTTTGGCATATTCGCCCATGGCTCAGGGATTGCTGACCGGAAAATTTAGCCAGAATCATGAATTTGAAAAAGGAGATCACCGCACAAAGAATAAGCTGTTTGAGCCACAAAATTTTCAGCATGCCCGACAGGCACTCGACAGGCTCCGGCCGATGGCAGAGAAAAATGAAGCAAGTTTGGCGCAACTGGCCTTGGCCTGGGTGAATTCCCATATCGACACCTACGCGATTGCCGGCGCCCGCAATGTCAATCAGGTGATTCAAAATGCCCGTGCTGCTGAGGTTGAGTTGTCCGAAAACGATCTGATGCGTATGGATGAAATCGGTCGACTCGTTACGGATCATCTGGATGAAAATCCGGTCATGTGGCGTTAATAGTTCAGCATGTGAAGGGATAAAAGTGATGATAGCAGTATCCCTGCGGATCACCCCACTGAATTTCAGTGTCTATCAGGCATTGCCCGATCATTTGTTTGGATTTTTCCTCATAGTCGGTCCGCTTCTCCTCCTGATCTTTGCAGTCCATGCAGATGGCCTCATGATCTAAAATAGAGAGAATTCGCGGGTCATCGGGTGCCATTTTTTGATGACACCGATGGCAATGGGTCGCACAGGATAATTTTTCAGCCCAAGCGTCCGGCATATCTGGTCCCCCTTTATGTTGAATTTAGTTAATAGTCTAATCCGGCAAAACATTGGCCGTCTGCGCACAGAAACGCTATTTTTTGATCTCGGCGATGAGGTCCTTGATAATGGATACGACATTCCGCCCTCTTTCACGAGCAATCCGGTGGGCTTCCTCCACAATTTTAGCGGCCTGGTCCGCCAAGTCCGCTTCATCGGGAATCGGCTTTTTCAATTTCTCATACTGCCAACTCAAGAATCGCATCGCAAGTTTTTCTTCCTGCTGTCTAATGAAACCCATGTCGCGAATCTCCGATCAATAATCAGCGACCACCAACCGAGCTGGGGGTATGGGGATGGTCCCTCGAAGGGACCGGGACCACGCTCTGCTGGTGGTCGCTGATTTATGAGGTCAAAGGACAGATGACGGAAGTCAGAGGACAGAAGACTGAGTACAGATAAAGGAATTCTTCTATATGCTCTTTGTCATTTGTCATTGGTCAATCGTCACGCTTCATTTCAATATCCCTGCACCCTGCCCTATGCTCTTTACCCTATGCCCTATGCCCTTTGCCCTTCGCCCTTTTCACTCGCAACCCATAACCCGCAACATCCCTAGCTTTTGCAGATATTCAAGATTACCGTTTCCAGAACCAGCTTTGGCGGCTGGGAGCTGGTTTTGAGTTTTTTGTCGGCCTCTTCCAGGACTTCAAAGGCACTGATAAGCTTATCTTGAGAAAATCCGTCCGACTTTTTGAGCAGCAGATAGATTGGATAGGGATTTTTCGGATTTTTGGCGATTAAAAGATCCGTGGTCTTTTTGCTTTTTGTGTTTTTACCTTTTTTGGGTGATCCGGTTTTCTGCGAGATTGCCTCGGCATTCAATATCGTCTGCCAGGTGTCCAATTGGTCGATTAGATTGCGGTCATATTCGACAATGGCTGGTATAATTTGATTTTGAAAATAGGCGTACGGGCAGGCGCTCTGCCAGTCCATTCCCTGCGGGCTTTTAATGAAGCCTTTGGCCAGCAACAGCTTTCTGATTTGATTGATCAGGGCGGTGAGCACCTGTAGCGGATGAATCCCGGAAGATAGTAAAGAATCCAGAAAAAACAGCGCTGAATCAAGACGGCGATCCGCCACGGCATTGGTTAATTCGTAAATCGGGTCTTGTTTGGTCCGCTGCAAGACTGATGTCACATCTTTAATGGTAATTTCGATCCGATCACCAACCCAGCTTACCAATTTTTCCAGATTTTGGCAGAATGTTCGCAAATCGAAGCCGGTCATTTCATATAATGCCAAGTAGGTTGGCTGATCCATGGTTTTGTTGCCGTCTGCAAGAATCGAATTCATTTTTTCTACCAAAACGGACTCCTGGACAATCTGGTCCGCCCGGCGCGCACCTTTTGGTACCGAACAGTCGACCACCATCCCCTTGCCGTTTATGGTTTTAAACAGACCTCGGCGTTTGTCCACCGTATCCGTTGTAATGATCAAATGGTTGTGTCTCGGGAATCCCTTTTCCACCGCTCGCTGAAGAATGCGACAGTCATCCCGCGCTACGGGAACTTCCATGTTGTGCTGTCGGCAGTATGCAATGATTTCATCCACCCATCGGTCATCGGTTCCGGAATCATTGCGGGTACCCAAGTTTTTTTTTCTACCGGGTTGGTCGATATCTTCAAAGGACAGATTGAAGATTCCCATCAAGTTCAGAAGATGTCCGGCAGCTTTTTTTATATTATCATCTTCAAATGCTTTTCTAGCATTGTTCAGTAATTGGTCTTTGTCCTGCCGGGCATAAAAAATCTTGGAGTCCCGCAGGGCGATAACCTTGGTACCGGGCAGCAGTGAAAAGGTATTGACGCGCTGGATCACCTCGTGAATATTCTCATGAGTCCCGTCCAGCGGTTCATAATTGATGCTGCGCTTCGAAGCCGGTATCATTGCATCTATAAGTGCATCGAAGACACCTTTTGTTAACAACTCTTCCCCGTAAACCAGGTAAACGCTGAAAAACGGATCGTCTCCCCGATTCTGCAAATAGGTTTCGAATTCTTTATGGTTGATCAGGGGCATGGTGTTAACGTTGGTTCCGCATACCTAAGCCGGACGAGCCAGGATTGAAAATTGAAGACTGAAGATTGAAGATTTGTGGATGTCGCTCTCCGAGGCGCAGGCGTTTAAACCACTACGAGCCGGAGGCTTCGCTGCGCCCTTTTTAATATCGATAGAATTCCTTAAATATTCAATCTTCAATCGACAATATTCAATCATTTCAAGATACCGAAAAGATCCCGATACAATGTTATTGCCACGAAACACTCAAAAATAATTCACAAGGAATCACTCCGGCAGTTTATTGAACACCAAATGGAATATGAAAATAAAAATGCCGATGGTAATCCCACTGTCGGCGATATTAAAGGCAGGCCAGTGGAGATTGCCGAGGTAAAAGTCAAGAAAGTCCACAACATTTCCCAGTCGGACCCGATCGATCAGATTTCCGATGGCGCCGCCAAATATCAGGGCAAACCCGGTCGCAAGATGCGGTTGGCTGTTGGGGGTTTTATGATAAAAATATAAAATCAAACCGACCGCCAGAGATGAAATAAACAAAAATACCACGGTTCGAAAGGCGGGATTCATATTGGCCATAAGACCAAAGGCGCCACCGGGGTTGCGAATATGGGTGATATTAAAAAACCCATTTATAACTGGGATATTCTGGTGATACGGCAGAAACTTTAAAATGAGGGCCTTGGAAATCTGATCGGCCAGCACAACGAATCCAGCCACGATTGCCAGCTTGGTATATTTGTTGGGTAACATATGGTTTCAAACCTGGATATTTTTATCACCGGAGCGACATGCATTCATTAAATAAGACCAGACCGGGTTAAATGGTTTACTGGTTGAATCGTTGATTAGGTAGATTATAGTCATAATTTCATTCGGAGAGATACTCTATATTTCTGGATTTCACCGTCAGTGCGTTCTTGAATATCCAGCATCCAGTATCGACCATCTGCCTTGATAATGCAACCATCACGAGCTTTTCTGCAATCTGGTTGGCAAGATTCTATACAACGTTGGGGTCTATCACATCCCGGCTAAGGCGTCTCGACAACGATCACAAATCGTCGCCTGCTCGGCCTGACGCCCCACAGAGGTGTCATGCACCCAACATCGTTCACATTTTTCGCCCGGTGCAGACTCCACCTGAATAAACAGATCTTCTATTTCCTCACTCTGAAGCGCACCATCAAGCACCTCATCCTTTACGAGGCTTGCCTGGGAAACAATAAACACGGACCGTAGCTTTTCGGCATAGGGTTGCAAGGCGTCATACACATCCCCTTTTGCTGAAATGGTCACCGCGGCGTCCAGTGGGTGTCCGATGAGTTTTTTTGCCCGGGCCGCTTCCAGTGCTTTGGTGGCTTCACCACGAATCTTCAGTACAAACTCCCATCTTTTAAACACGGCCTCATCTTTGAAGGTCGGATTTATTTCCGGCAACAAGGCCAGATGGATACTTGGTTCCCGGCCGTTTCTCGCCGGCATGTATTGCCAAATCTCATCCGAGGTGAAGGGTAGAAGTGGGGCCATTAACCGCGCAATGGTTTCGAGCACGATGTGTAAAACGCTCTGGGCGCTTCTGCGCTGGGTGGATTGCGGTGCTGAGGTATACAACCGATCTTTAAGAATATCGAGATAAAGGGCCGACAAGTCCAGCGTACAATAGTTATAAAGCGCGTGGTAGATAACATGGAATTCATAGGCCTCATATGCAGCGCGTGCTTTTTTAACGATGAGTTGGAGCTTGTGCAGTGCATACCGATCGATTTCCGGCATCGAGCTGTAGTCAACCATGTCTTTGTCAGGATCGAAATCATAGAGATTTCCCAGCATGAATCGGCTGGTGTTTCGGATTCGTCGATATGCATCGGTCAACTGTTTTAAGATGTTGTCGGAGATTCGAATGTCCTCACGATAGTCCGATGCTGAAACCCAGAGGCGCAGAATTTCGGTGCCGTATTTTTCGATCACCTCACTGGGTGAAATCACGTTTCCAATAGACTTGGACATTTTGCGACCAGCGGCATCCACGACAAAACCATGGGTTAAAACAGCATCATAGGGGGCCCGATCCCGGGTGCCGACCGCTGTCAACAGGGCGCTATGGAACCATCCGCGATGCTGATCGCTGCCCTCCAGGTAAAGATCCGCCGGCCATCTTAAATATGGCCGCTGCTCCAGCACGGCGGCATGACTCACACCGGAATCGAACCATACATCTAAAATGTCGGTCTCCTTAATGAATTGCCCACTGCCGCAGGCGTGACACTTCGTATCATCAGGCAAGAGCTCCGAGACTTCCCTTTCAAACCAGATATCGGCGCCGTGTTCCTCAAACAACTCATAGACCCCTTGCATGATCTCCTCGTCGAGCAGCAGCTCATTGCATTTTTCACAGTAAAAAATGGTAATGGGTACGCCCCATGCCCGCTGCCGTGAAACACACCAATCGGGCCGGTTCTCGATCATGCCGTAAATTCGTTCCCGTCCCCAGGCGGGAATCCAGTTGACCTTATCGATGGCCTCCAGGGATTTTTCCCGCAGGCCGGTCTTTTCCATGGAAATAAACCATTGGGGGGTCGCCCTAAAAATCACCGGTTTTTTGCAGCGCCAGCAATGCGGATAAGAGTGCTCAAAGGTCTCCTCTCGGACCAGGGCGTCAACTTGGTTCAATTTATCATTAATGTTTTTGTTGGCATCAAATACAAATTCACCGCTGAAATAGTCGACATCTTCGGTAAAGCAACCCTGATTGTCCACCGGTGAGTAGACATCCAGTCCATATTGCAGGCCTATTTCATGATCTTCCCGCCCATGTCCGGGTGCGGTATGGACGCAACCGGTGCCGGCATCCAGGGTTACATGGGGTCCCAGAATGATCAGGGAGTCACGTTGATAGAGCGGGTGCAGGCAGCGTTTGTTTTCAAGGATTTCCGGATTAATTTCCCCGATAACGGTATATTCAGCGATGCCGAAGGTCTGCATGCAGGCTTCGACCAGTTCACGGGCCAGAATATACACCTGACCGCCACCGATTTCTACGGCCACATATTCAAAATCGGGATGAAATGCGATCGCTAGATTTGCCGGAAGCGTCCACGGGGTCGTTGTCCAGATGATGACAAAAACGTCTTTGTCCCTGAGCG
>JASFFJ010000373.1:0-7646 GCA_050124355.1 Desulfobacterales bacterium
ATCCGATATGATAGTTTTATCAAATAGAATAAGGGGAGCCCTTGACCTCGCATAAACGCGAGGCGGAGTATGTTAGTTTACGGGTTTAATGGGGCCTTTGGTCCAACGGCAACATTTCAAATCACCTACCGGTCAACACGTCAGATGAAAAGCCCCACCCACGTTCTTTCCCTGGTTGAAAAGACGATTGAATGTTATGGTGGCTTCAGCAGTTTTTTCAGCAATTATCTCAATTTGCTCACCCGCCATAATTGTGTATAGAGATTCTGGCACATGCATTCTACCCGCGTAACCCGTTCCGATAACCAAAACATCCGGTTTGGCTGACATAATATCGCTGATATCAGCGGCATTCAGACGATGTCCTTCTTTCCGCCACCAATTATCTTTAACCTGACCGTGAATGATTTTCAGATCCCGATAATATTTTGTCCCCTGCACCGTCATATGACTGCCGCTTGTATATTGTTCTATCATCATTTGAACCTGAAACCGATCAGTTTAGTTGTATGTTTATTATTATCTTGCTATCACTGAACATTAGCATTGTTTTTTCAGTATCAAGGTCAGGCCGGAAAATTGAGGCTGCGGTGATTCAAAAATGACGCCGGCATAATTTTCATCACTCGTCATTCCGGCCAGAGCGGAGCGGCGAACCGGAATCCAGAAATTATCTTGTATTACGGGATTTCCGTCTTTGCTGAATGGTCCGCCTTCAGCGGGCTCAATTATAAAAACAACATAGAATAGCGACGCCTCCGGCTCGTAGGGGTTGTAGCGCCTACGCCTCGGCCTCCGGCCCATAGGGCATTAGACCTACGCCCCGGTGGGAGAGCGGCATCCAGAAATCTTTCCGCTTTTGGCGGATCAATATTCAATTCCGGCTTGTCCGGGTTGGGAGGATCGAATGAAAGCCTTTACCTACGACGACATCCTCATGGTGCCATCGTACAATCACTGGGAATCCCGCAAAGTTGTCGATATTTCAATGAAGTGTAAAATGGGCAAGCTATCCCTTAAATTGCCATTAATGTCGGCCAATATGGACACGATCACCGAATCGGACATGGCGAACTTTATCGGAGCAAAAGGCGGTGTCGGCGTATTGCATCGTTACATGCCAGTAGAGGACAATGTAAAGATGTTCAATAATTGTAAATACCCTGTGTTCGTATCACTTGGCTGTGCGGAAACAGACCTGCAGCGTGCCGAAGCGTTGCGGGACGCCGGTGCGGACCTTTTTTGTGTGGATGTTGCCCATGCGCATGCCAGATATGTAGGACGGACGCTCAAACGCATTCGCGATATGATCGGTGACAGCCCCTGCATCATGGCTGGAAATGTTGCCACTTACGCTGGTGCCGATTATCTGGCGTCCTGCAGTGCCGATATCATCAAGGTTGGAATCGGTGGCGGTTCCGTCTGTTCAACAAGAATCAAAACCGGTTTTGGGGTACCCAACCTAACGGCCATAAAAAATTGTGCACGGGTGGATCGTTCGGTGGTTGCCGATGGTGGTATCCGTCATCCCGGAGATATCGTCAAGGCCCTGGCATTTGGCGCGGATTTCGTAATGGTGGGCAGCATGCTGGCCGGCACCCGGCCAACTCCCGGACCGGTGATGAGTAAAAAGGGCCAGACCGGCGAGGAAATCAAGGTTAAAATCTACCGGGGCATGGCCAGCAGTGAGGTCCAGGAAGACTACCATGGCGGCATCGCTGAATGGAAAACCGCGGAAGGTGTTACAACCGAGGTTCCCTACCGGGCAGACGAAGACGAAATCATCGCCGATATCATTGGCGGCTTACGATCCGGGTTGACATATGGGGGTGCCGCAACAATTGAAGAATTGCAACGGAAACTGGATTACCAGGAGATCACAAATGCCGGATGGACGGAAAGCTTGCCGCACAGGATTTTATGATACTGTTTTGATTAATATATAGGTTGAATGGTTCCAGGTTCAACGTTCTGGGTTGAAAGATACCCAGCCAATCTATATTATTGAAATTCTAGATTCACCTTTTTACTCTGGTCATTTTTCCCCCGACCGGTGGTATCGCCCAGATAAATCCAGTTGGCCGCTTTATAACAGCTGCCGGTAAAACGCTGTTTGCCAACAAAGGTTTCAAGGTAATATATGCGATGGTTGTATACCCGCTGCCAGTCGGCGGCAACCGCTTTTGCCATCTGCGCCAGGATATGAGAGGCCAGATACGGCACCCGCACCCAGGGCAGTATCAAAAAGCGGGTATTGTAGGCGATCAGATGAATATGTTTACGACGGTATTCGGCCGACCAGCCGATAAAGCGGTCCCGGCAGCCAATATGCCGCGCGGCCGAAGACCTGGCTAGACAACCAACCGGCCTTTGGCCCGCAAAAACGATATATTTCAGATGCTCGCCCACCGGCTGGCAATAGCCCAGATAGTGATAGGCTTCGATCAAAGAGTTATACAATTTTTCCAGCCGACTCCTTCGAACTTGTTGCAATTTAAGCGGTCGTATATGTTTTAATCGGGTTAATATCGGGCTCCGGTCAATACCGATTTGTCCGGGCTTTTTACGATCGACTAAAGGATTGGCAGGGCTGCATTTTTTCTCCGGCAGTGTGATATAGCCGGCGCGGTGCAGCTCCAGCATATATCCGCGGCAGACCATGTCGCGCAGGGCGCCATTGGGCTGCACCCAGTTTAAGGCCTTACACAGCTTCACCGATGAGGCTCGTCGGCTGTCATCGGGGTTTTCGGCAATCAGCCGCCTGATTAACGCCACCTCTCCGCTGGTGGCCTGCCGGCCTCTGTATCTGATGGCAAGCTCCATGATGCCTCAACGTAGCATAGGCATTAAGTGGAACGCAGGCTTTATTTTCTTAGGCTGCGATTTTTTTCCACATCGGCGCGGCCTGGGCATATTCAGGGTTGCCGTTCCAGATCACAAGCTGCAGCTCGTGCACCAAAAGACGCATCAGCGCAGACTCACGTTTATCAGGCCACCAGCAAAATCGGCAACTGGACAATCGCTTTTGACACAACCAAAAGCCCTGACCATCATAGACCAAAATCTTGATGGCCGTCTTTTTCTTGTTCATGAACACAAACACATAACCGCTAAACGGATCGGATCCGAGCACATTTTTGCAGACCCCGGCTAAACCGTCGATGCCTTTTCGATAATTCAACCGGCTCAACGGCAAGCAGGATGCGCATCTGGGGAGTGATTTGGATCATGGCTTTTTGCTCCAGAATGCTTTGGCAAGTTCGAGAAGATCAAAATCCGTCTTTCCTCTAAAGTGCATCCGCATTTTGGCACCGGCAATGTCTTGCATCTCGACAATACATTCGGCTACGGCTGTCGGTGGTTCAAGGTTGACTTCAGTAAAATCGGCCGGGCTCATCGAAGCAGGGCTATCTTTATTTTTGATCGCTGCACGTTTTTTTAAAGCACTATAATCAAGAACCAATTCTCTGGATATCTGACTGATCGAATGGTTGGCTGTTAAGCTCACAGCAGCCGCCCATAACTTTTTGGGTATTGGCCGGGGACTTTTTCTGGTTTTACGCCAGGTCTTGAACTGCTCTTTGACCTCGATGAGGCTCTGGCTTGGTACTGAATGTTTTTTCTGTGGCATCGGTTATCCTCTTTTGAATTGACGGATAACCGATCGTAACATCTTCTTTACGGTAGTTCATGCAGGCTTGCCGGAAGGACACGTTTTCATTAGCAGAGCACCTCCATAAAATATTGGAAATGCTCTACTTTTTTTATAAAAATCTAGTTTGATTTCAAGTAGTTAAAAACTGCCTTGGGTTGTTGTCGCAGATAATAGCTAAAAAACATTTAAAATCAGACATTTACTACGAAGACCTCGTAATTTATAATTCACAACATTTGAAAATTAACAAGTGAATTGTTAGGTAAATCAACTGACAATCAATTAAAAGAGATGACAGTCACTATGATGAGACTTAATTTAAGGTTGTAACGCTTTATCAAAGTTTTTATAAGTGATTGATTTATGACAAAACCAAATCCATCAGCCTATACCATATCTTGGATTCAACAGCTTTCCGAAATTGATCGTAACGCCTGGGATACCTTGGCAAAGCCTTTGTCAACACCATTTCTCGAATGGGACTGGCTACGCCTCATGGAAATATCAGGGAGTGCCACGATCAAAACTGGTTGGTTGCCACATCATCTGACGGTTTGGTCCGGGGAAAATTTGGTGGGTGTGGCGCCCATGTATATTAAGGGCCACAGTGCCGGCGAATTTGTATTTGATCATGTCTGGGCGGACGTTGCCGAACGTATGGGAATTAAATATTATCCCAAGCTGGTGGGAATGAGTCCCTTTACTCCGATGTCCGGTTATCGGTTTTTGATCGCTGACAGTGAAAATGAGATGGAATTGACAGCGATCATGGTGACTGAAATAGATCGATTGTGCCATCGCTATAATATTTCGGGCTGCAGTTTTCTTTTTGTTGATCCCCAATGGCACCGTGATATGCTCGACCATGGGTTTTGCGCCTGGCGTCATCAAAGTTTTGCCTGGCAGAATGAAGGATATAAAAAATTTGATGAATACCTTACGATGTTTAATTCAAACCAGAGACGCAATATCAAACGGGAGCGCAAGGCATTGGAAAAACAGGGGGTGTTTATAAAAACATTCACCGGAAAGGATATCCCCCGAAATTTCTTTTCTCTAATGTATTCTTATTATCAACTTACCAATCAAAAATTCGGCCCTTGGGGGTGCAAGTACCTCACCAATTCCTTTTTTGAGGGGTTATATCATCATTACAGAAATCGGTTGCTATTTGTGGCGGCCTTTGAAAATAGTGACCCATCGGCCCCGATAGGGTTGTCTCTGCTGGTGACAAAAGGAGACCAATTGTATGGCCGGTATTGGGGCTGTTCCAGACCGGTGAGTTCGCTTCATTTTAACGCTTGTTATTATGCGCCGATTGAGTGGGCCATCACAAATGGTATTCATCGCTTCGATCCGGGCGCCGGAGGAGCACACAAAATACGACGCGGTTTTACAGCCATAAGCAATCATAGCCTACACCGTTTCTATGATCCCGGCCTGGTCCGTATCATGCAAACTCACATAGACGAAATCAATCGGTTGGAGCAAGACCAAATCGACGCCTTAAACCATGAACTGCCGTTTGCACAACATCTAAGAAATTGATGCCCTCTAACTTCCCCCATAAGCCATCCCCTCTCCTTGGCAGGATGAGAATTGGGAAGGTTCTACAGTTATCCGGAGATCACGGCTTATTGATCTGAAGCTTAATGATTCCGATGGCTTATGAATGGAGTAAATCAGCGATAACTAGCAGAGAGTCACCCTGGCCCCTTCTAGAGGTATTCCTCATAACTCCGGCTCTGCTGGTGACCGCTGATTTACCGTTCAAGTCTTTCCGCGATAAATTCGTGAAACTGCTGCGAGACCTCGCGATCCCAGTACCCAAATACACCGCTTCGTACAGAAACTTCCGTCTGATCGATACTATAGATTGATACGGTAATGGTCTGCGGGGAATTATTTTTTCTTTTGGTTTGGATGGTTGTCTTCACGCCGTCGGTGGTTTTTTCTATAATCGGCTGATCAAGGTCATTTAAAATGCTCAAACAGACCTCCAGGGTCTTGTCAAATTTGGCACTATAAGCTCTTGTGAGGTCTCCCTTCAGGTAGGTGTAAGTGCCGGCACCCACTCCGGTTCCTACTACCACGGCGGCACAGCCGACCCATAGCCAAAAACAGGACATTATGAAAAGGGCAGCAAGTTTTCTGATCATTTTTTTACCTTTCGAGTTTAGAGTCCGATTTTTACCTTTCGAGTTTAGAGTCCGATTAAAATAGTGCATTAGTAGCACGATTACCGCAGGTGTCAAGCATATTGGTCGCACAGGAAACGGAATCCTCGGGACCTAATATCAAAAGCTTTATTGACACATTAAACGGCAATGTTTACAATCACCCAAATTTCTTTTGACGAACCTAAATTGTAATTATCAAAATAAGGGTCACAAACTTCATGGAAAATGAATCACTGGAAAAGTCCTTAATCCCTAAAATGACGAAATTCGGTAAATGGGCGGTCTTAATTCTGCTGGCATTTATACTAATCTGGCCTCTTTCGATCGGATTATATTGGACGGTTTACAAAGGCTACACCATATTAGATCCGACCCGATTTCCCGATCTAGACCCTAATGTCACCGCTATTCTGAAAAAAACAACATCTGATTCCACTCCAGCCCAAAAAGGCGTCGCGCTTTCCGCAGCCATCAGAAACCGACTGGAACAGGAGATGAATTCCACCTTTGGCTGGTCTATCAATGATCTGATCGTATCTCCCACCCGCTGGCTGGACAACCGAGCCAATCGGCAGCGGGGCACCATTTTTGCCACCCGGATGATGGTCAATTTTTTTTCCACCAATCTGGCCAAATATGGCCAGGTGGATAAAGAAAACGAATTCTTAATCGAGGCTCGGGAAAAGCATTTTGCCTTCACCTCCGATAAATGGTGGTTTCCATCTAGCGAAAGTCAATATGAAAAGGGGATCGCCCTGCTCAAAGAATACGAGTCTGAGCTTCTGCGAGAAAATAGCGAAGCCGTTTTTAATTTACGAACGGATGATATGCACAACATGCTTGAATTTATTATCAGCAAGCAGTTTCTAGATCAGCCTTTAGGGCTTCTGGTGCAGTCTAATGCGGATGTACCCTACACCGAACTGGACGATCGAATTTATTACACCCAGGGTATCATACTGGTGCTGAGGGATGCATTGGAGACTTTTATACATCTATATCCGGAAGTCTCAGAAAAAGGTGGCGAAGAAAATATCCGCATCGCCCTGAAGGACATGAACCAGGTATGCACCTTTGATCCGTTGATTGTATTAAGGGGAGACCATGATTCTATTACAGCCGATCATCGGGGGAAAATGGCCAGATATCTGATCTCCATAAGAGAACGTATTGATGACCTGGCCCAGTCCATCAAGAGTTAGCCGACACACGTATTAATCCCTTTTGCGGCACGATTGGGTTTGATATTGCCGAATATTGGTGCTCTACAACCCGAAGCCGTGAATCTTCGAACCACCCAACCTAAGAGATGCCAAAAGCGCCTGCCCGGCCCGTGCGATAATTTCATCCTGATGATGTATTTTTTTTTTGGCCCAACTCCGGTCAGCACCGGCGACCAACCGCGAGCATACAGCCCTGTAAATGTTTTCGGAAAGGTTCTGGGAGATGCCACGTTGTTTAAAGGCGCGCCAAGCGGTGCTACGGTAAAGGTTACAATAGCTGAATAGATTGTTGATATTAAATTCAATTGGCTGATAGGGTGAATAACAATTCTTCAAAACCATCACCGTAAAAATAAATCTCAGCGTCGGCGGGAACCGCACGACGTTATGCGAAAAATGACGGTTTACTTGATTTTATCCTTGCATAAATAAAGAAAATCCTGCATACGTTGTTATCTGTGTTTTTAACTTCTGTGCCTCAATACTCTGTGCAGCCGAAGTCGGATACGGATATTTTATAGTTCGGATCTTCATCTTGTTTTAAACAAATCTCAAATTCTTTTCGATTGAGTAAATCCGAGCGGAGAG
>JASFFJ010000374.1:0-7628 GCA_050124355.1 Desulfobacterales bacterium
GCATCGCCTGCTCAGAGGCCGCAAAAGAGGGTATTGCCGCATTTTTAGAAAGGAGAAAACCGGTGTTCAAGACATAATAAACAAACAGCCCCGCAGTAAACTGCGGGGCTGTTTTGTTTATATAATATTTTATTTCTTTAATTATTAAATAATTTATTTATAGATTTATTTATTACATTATAATGGCGTATTATAAATTAATTTAATTCACACAAAAAGTATTTTTAGATCCCTTACGAAAAACGCCACATCCCCAACACCAGGCTTTACGCTACCGCATAATATTCCCGGTACCAAGCTATAAACCTTCGAATACCGGTTTCAATGGATGTTTCCGGTTTGAACCCCACATCCGCTATCAGATCATCCACATCCGCATAAGTGGCAGGGACATCTCCGGGCTGAAGATCGAGAAACTCCTTCCGTGCTTTGAGGCCCAGCGTCTTTTCGATCACACCAATGAATTCTAGTAGCTCAACCGGACTGTTATTGCCGATGTTATAGATTTTATAGGGTGCATAGGAACTCCCTGGATCAGGATCCTCCCCCCGCCACCCGGGTTTGGGTGCGGCAACTCTGCCCATCACCCGCACAACTCCCTCGACGATATCATCGATATAGGTAAAATCCCGCTGCATTTTGCCGTGGTTAAATACCCGGATCGGCTTGTTTTCCAGAATCGCCTTGGTGAACATGAAAAGAGCCATATCCGGCCGTCCCCAGGGTCCGTAAACGGTAAAAAACCGAAGTCCGGTGCAACTCAACCCGTACAGATGACTGTAAGTGTGCGCCATCAGCTCATTGGCTTTTTTGGTCGCCGCATACAGCGAGACCGGATGATCCACGTTGTGATGAACAGAGAACGGCATTTGGGTGTTCGCACCGTATACCGAACTGGATGAAGCAAATACGAGGTGGTTTACGTCGGTATATCTGCAACACTCCAGAATATTGACAAATCCGACCAGATTTGAATCCACGTAAGCAT
Source organism: Desulfobacterales bacterium (assembly GCA_050124355.1). Taxonomy (GTDB): domain Bacteria; phylum Desulfobacterota; class Desulfobacteria; order Desulfobacterales; family JAFDCJ01; genus JAFDCJ01. Next base: position 989 of record JASFFJ010000374.1, read on the forward strand.
GTGGGTTTTCGAGAGAGTATCGGACCCCGGCCTGGGCCGCAAGGTTGACGACAACATCAAACCGATGATTGTGAAACAGTTTTTCCAGGCCGCTGCGGTCGGTCAGATCCAATTTGGCAAGGGTGAAATTAGGGTCCGGCAGAATATTTTCCAGACGGGCTTCCTTGAGCCGTACATCATAGTAAGAATTCAAATTGTCGATACCCGTGACCCGAACACCGTCTTTTAACAATCGTTGACACAAATGAAATCCAATAAATCCGGCGGCCCCAGTGACAACGACATTGTCAAATTCAACATCCATATCATCTCCCTCTTCTAAAGTTTCTTTCTCGATCAGACTGGACGCGGGCGGCCAGCAGCGGTCTTCTTATTCAATTCCTCAATCCGCAATCCCAAATCGTATGCTTCTGTCATCCGTCATCTGTCCTTTGCCATCTGATCCCGATACCAGTCAAACGTCTTCTGAAGTCCCTGTGCCAGGGTAAAATCGTTATTAAAATTAAGAATTGACTGGGTCAATTCCATGCCGGCAACCGAATGCAAGATATCTCCGCTTCTGGCAGGTTCATATCTCGGTGCCAGCCGTAGTCCGCCCAATCCGGCAATCATCTCCCAGAGCCGATTGATGCTGACATCACTGCCGGTGCCGACGTTTAAAACATTTCCCGCTAATTTATCCGTGCCGGCGGCCAGCAGATTGGCCTTGACCACATCTTTGACATAGACAAAGTCTCTGCTCTGGTTGCCGTCGCCATATATTACCGGCACCTGGTTTGACACCGCGTTGGCCATAAATATTGAAATAACCCCGGAATAAGGAGAAGACGGATCCTGTCGAGGTCCAAACACATTAAAAAACCTGAGACTGACAGTTTCCAATCCAAAAAGATCAAAATAAACCCGGGCGTAGTGCTCAGCGGACAGCTTCTGAACCGCGTAAGGGCTTGCGGGCCTGGGTGTCATGGTCTCTTTTTTGGGCAGGCGGGGATCATCCCCATAAACGGCACAGGAACTGGCGAGCACCACTCGTCTTACCTTCTTTACCCGAGCTGCTTCCAGGACATTTATGGTTCCGATATCGTTGATCATTGCAGATTCGATCGGATCGCTGATCGTCTGTTGCACCGCCACAACGGCAGCAAGATGAAATATAGCATCACAGCCTTCGGCAGCCTCCTCCAGGATCTCCAGTTCACGAATATCGTTTTCATAGAATGTAATTTGGTCCATGGCGGATGCCAGGTTATAAAGGTGTCCGGTGGATAGATTATCCAGTACCCTTGCCCTACACCCGCAAGACAAAAGGGCTTCAACAAGATGAGAGCCGATAAAACCGGCTCCACCAGTTACCAGGGCATGATTTAAATCAATATGCATTTGGTTTTCCCCGAATCTAACTTTTTGAATTCCGTATCTAATGGTTTGATTTCGAAATGTGGCAGAACATGAAAAAATATTTTAACCCAGTTAAGAAAAGATTTCCATAGTTAAAATTTTTAAGACAAAGCGAAGTAATGCTGAAAATCTTAAATCGTCAATATTCAATTCGGCATGAGCGGGTTGGCTTCAGTTGATTTACAGCCCCATTATTTCTTGACTTTGAACCCTTTAGGTTCTAATCTTTATATTGGAAGGAATAAAAAAATGAAGCCACATATTCAAATTAAGCTGTTTGCGAATCTGCAACCGTTCATGCCATCATCGGGTGAAAAATATCATATTAATCCGGGAACTAGTATCCGCAATTTGCTCGAGGAATTAAATGTTCCGCAAGAAAAAGCGAGACTCATTTTTATTGACGGCGTCAAAGCGGATCTTTCTTCAACTTTAGAAGGAGGTGAACGGGTCGGCATCTTTCCTCCCGTAGGAGGAGGCTAACTAGCTAGGCACATTCAACATAGGGAGAAATATCTTATGACACTCAGAAAACGGCGAAATTTCTTAATCCCGGCACTGATCCTTGCATTTTTTACCGCTGCCTGCGCATCCAAACCATTTTTAAAAGTGCAGTATCAATTGCCATCGCCGTCAAGCACACTGGGGGGGAAACAGGTCTCCCTGACTGTTTCCGATATGAGAAGTAAAGAAACCCTGGTAACAGAAACCGCCAGAAAATCCTTAAGAGATTTTAAAGGAACTTTTTCCCTGGTTGTCCTGCGTGATGATGGCAGCGGAAATTTACGGGGTGCCTATGACTTAGTTTCTCTCTTCAGCGAGGTTTTTCAGCAACGATTAAAAAATGAGGGTATTCAAGCGACGACCGTTACCGATAGTTCACTACCTGAACTCAAAATTGAAATAACCGAATTTCAGATAGACTTTGTCGACCGAAAATGGATTGTCGGTATGAACTACCAAACCAGTCTGCTAGATAATGGAAATCTTCTTTCGAAGGAATCCGTCAGCGGTCAGGCAGAACGATTAAAAGTGATGGGCAAGAAGGGTGCCGAAAAAGTTCTGAGTGAGCTTCTCACCGATGTCGTCAACAAATTGAATTTGGTAGGTCTGTTTCAGCAAGCTCGGCTGTAGGCGGTGTCATCAGATTTAACATTAGTAAAATTAATCGATCTTTTGGTCGCGAAGTTCTCATGGTGGAATTTTTTTAAGAAAAAATTGACGACTCGTTTTTAAAATTTGAAGCTTTCAGTTGGAAGTTACCTTTCGACGATCTTTGCGAACCCGCCGGTCTTTTTTAAAAGAAAGGGATACACTGACCCCGTCCCGCACACTTTTCCGACGGTCCTGCTTGTTTTTCCGCCGGTCCCCTTTTTTTTTCTTTTTTGGGATATAATCCGGACTGTCTTTGGGAGATCTGCCCACATGAATGTTTGTGGTAGATCCAATAACGATGCGCATAATGAGCGCCTCCTTGATGGGGATTTGTCAGAACCGTCCTTTAAAACAGTTTCAGCAAGTATTCAATTTTCTGCCGATGTTCACTCGTTTGAGCGATTATTTCCTCAAGATCTTTTTCGGACACATCTATTCGCCGCAACACATCGCTATAAAATCTGTAGCTTAACCCATCGGTTCCGGTGCAAATTCCCATCAGCATACAAACGATATCAGCCAGGTAAACCAAGCTCGTTTCGCGATCCTGCCGCGCCGATTCATCCGTCAGGTGATGGTGGCGGATGATGTAAATCAGTTTCTTGCTAAAAGACCATTTTTCCCCTACCAATGCACCCAATTCTTCGTGGTTCATTCCGATAATATTTTTCTCGGCATCATTAAAGCTATAACCCTGGGAATGTACCATGATATTAATTTTTTCGGCAGAAAACGCAACGAACCGCCCTAAAATCAGCTTACCGATATCTTTTAATAATGCGGCAGTATAGATCAGGTGCTTATTTTGAGAAATGCCGAAGCGGTTTGCCAGAAGTTTAGCAACATGTGCCGATGTAACCGCATGACGCCAGAGTTCACCTTCTCCAAGACCATAGCCGACCAGACCCTTGTTGAAGTTCTCCGATACGCTGCTGGTTAAAACAATCTCGACAATTTGATCCAAACCGATCCAGGTAACCGCATCCTTGACGGATTCCAACTTCCGGGGAAGGGCGAAATAGGCGGAATTACAAATCTTCAACAAATTCGCCGTCAGGGCCGGATCGTTGATAATCAGATCGGCAATCTCGGACATCGAACTATCCGGATCTTCGGATTTGGCCAAAATCTGAGTGGCAATTGCTGGAATCGGTTCAAGCAGGTCGATCTGTTCAACGATGTCAGTGAGATCGCTCATACCTTCTCCTCTCCTTCCCCGAACGTCTTGATGATACTCCTGCCGCTTCCGATCTCCAGACTGATGGTCCTGCTTTTAATTCCGCCGATGGCTTCATGATAAATCTTTACATCATGGTCCCCCAAATTTGTTTTCAGTGCTGCCAGATTTTTCTGGCCGATATTGAATACCCCTGACTGATCCATGATATGTGCACCGCCGGCAATAACAACTTTCAGATTCTCCGCCTTTACACCCTGTTCAAATAATGATTTAAGCATGGCAGCGATGCCGGTATCGGCAAACATAAAGGGAGTTTTTGGGGGATTGTTACCATTGACCATGGTGGAATCCGGCAAGATGAAATTTAATATCCCACCAAGACCACCTACCGGATCGTGGACCGACATCCCAATCCCGGCGCCGATGGAAAACGCCACCAGGGTTTCCACCGGGTTGCTACTGATTTTCATTTCAGAAAAATTAACAGCTGTCATAGAAGATATCGCATTTGCCGTTCTTTGATAGGTTCCCATGATTTGATCCTCAATACATCCGATATGTCACCTAATTTGAACACTTTAAATTTGGATCTGCGGCAATCCTGACAATCGATCAACCTAGGTGACACCACACCATGGTAAATTGAATGAGCGCCATCGATAGCCGACGATTCCAAGGCTTATATCGGCATTGAAGACCGCTCACTTAAGAAAAACATTTGAGAACTCAGTAGGTTAACACCCCAATTGGGTTTAACTCTATTCATAAGCCACCCCGCCTTGGCGGGATGAGAATTTAAAAGGTTCTACCGTTACCGCGAGGGCATGCTTGACGAGTGTAAATCTGAACGATGCCGGTGGCTTATGAATTGAGAAAGGGAAGAAATGAGCGGCTGCCTGCTTGTATTTAGTTTGACTATTGCTTTTCGCAGGAACAGACCTTAGAATAGTGTCTAAAGAAAATTTTGCTTTGGCGCTATCCCTGTAACGGTTCAAAAACAGCCGCTGTGCTGATATTGCGCTGACCATTCATAATTGACACCAAAACTGAGATGGTCGAAAAATCGGCAAAGGATCATTTGATCGAGTATGCCCAACAAAATAACATGGACTTGATTGTGATGGGCAATAGCATCCGTAATCTAACCTTTAAACATCTTCTCGCTGATACGGTGCTCAATGCCATCCAGCAGTCGGATCGACCGTTATTTTTAGCTCAATAGGTTACCAATGCCCTTCTGACCACTGAAATCGCGTTTCAAAGACAAAAGTTATGGCTGCTGATAAGGGGAAATCATCGAAAATTGGTCGCGCATCCAGCATTATTCCTTTTGGGTTATTTGGCACGCTGATTTATCTGCTGCCGCAGGTCGCAGCCGGAAGGGTATATCGATTTCAGCTGGATTGGATTCCGAGTTTGGGCATCACGCTGTCAGGAGCGATCGACGGGTTAAGTCTGCTGTTTGCGCTCATCATTTGCGGTGTCGGTTTCTTTGTGAGCCTGTATGCCGCTGACTACCTGCCGGCAAAGGCTGAAACCGGAAAATTTTATATTTATTTGCACGGTTTTCTGCTGGCCATGCTGGGATTGGTGGTAGCCGATAACATTCTGGTCATGTTTGTTTTCTGGGAATTGACCACCCTCATTTCCTATCTGTTGATCGGCTTTGAATGCCAACTGGAAACGGCACGCCAAAACGCCCGTCAGGCCTTGCTCGTTACCGGTGCCGGTGGCTTGGCACTCCTGGTCGGATCTTTACTTCTGGGCAACATTGCAAACACCTACGATCTTTCCCAAATATCTCTGCAGTCCGGCATCATCAAGGCCGACCCCTTGTATCTCGCCGTGCTGGTGATGGTTTTCGGCGGTTCGTTCACCAAATCAGCCCAATTTCCCTTTCATTTCTGGCTGCCCAATGCCATGACTGCCCCCACCCCGATCAGTGCCTTTTTGCATTCGGCAACGATGGTCAAGGCCGGTATTTATTTGCTGGCCCGGTTGCACCCCATCCTGGGCGGAACCCACGCCTGGATGGTAACTTTGGTCCTTGTCGGAGGCATCACGGCCCTGCTTGGGTCGGTGCTGGCCTTGCAAGCCATCGACCTGAAACGCATATTGGCATATACGACGATAATGGCCCTGGGCATATTGACCATGTTTTTAGGCGGCCGAACGACGCCGGCGTTGACAGCGGCCATGACCTTTTTAATGGTTCATTCACTCTACAAGTGCGCGTTGTTTTTGGTTGTCGGGATTATCGATCACCAAACCGGAACCCGCAGGATCGATCATCTCGGAGGACTTTTAAAACCCATGCCGATCACCGCCTTTGCCACAGCTACGGCGGCGTTCTCAATGGCCGGATTTCCGCTTTTCTTCGGTTTCATCGGTAAGGAGATCATGTACAAAGGGGCATTGACCGAAGATGTGTTTCCCGTATTTGCCACCACAGCTGCGCTAGTTGCCAACTCTCTGATGACCGCTGTTGCCGGATTGGTGATCATCAAACCCTTTTTAGGCGCTGCACGCAAAACCCCTCGAATTCCTCGGGAGGCATCTTGGGCGATGTGGTTGGGTCCGGTTTTCATGGGAAGTCTCGGCCTGATTTTTGGTATTGTGCCCGATTGGATCGGTCGTTGGCTGATTCAGCCGGCCGTCAGGGCGTTTGACCCGTCTATGGAAGATATTCAGCTGAAACTATTTTACGGAATCAACGAAGCCTTGTTGTTGAGTATTCTGACACTCAGCCTGGGAGTCGCATTATACTTGCTCAACCAACCGCTGCGGCAGGGCATCGCACACGCTGTTCAGAAAATTCCAATCCGATTCGAGTCCATCTACACTTTCGGGCTTGACAGCATTGCAAAAATCGCTAAAATCCAAACCCGCCTGCTTCAAAACGGATCC
>JASFFJ010000375.1:0-7624 GCA_050124355.1 Desulfobacterales bacterium
TTCGTTGAATACTATTTTCGACCAGACTGGTAGCACAGGCAGCCTGTGGTTGGGTAAATATCGATACCCGCAAAGGCGGTTCTTAGCGAATTCATTTATAGATCAAGCCCGGATGTAGTGTCAACCATATTTTTTTCAGAGCAACCCCGATAACATTTCAATATTCCATTGTTTTTCGACTAACTAATGATTTACAAGGCTGATGGGATTTTTTCAGCAAATGAGCCGGGTGGGTGTGATACGCTACGGGGACCGTAAATTATAATCTTGATTTTATCATAAGCTTTCGATATCTTGGTAGAAGAATGCCATTCGGACATCGTGTTGAAACATAAGCGATGTCCGGATATGATGACCTCTGTATCCGAAATCCCGCACTGGAACCGATCAACTTAGAAGGTGTCCGGAGAATCGTCGTAACAACTTTTTGCGAAAAAGACTCCCCGGCGGCGGCTCATGCCTGTAGCCGTCGAGCGAAATAGCATCATTTGGAAATTACGGACAAAAGGGCGGGAATATGAAACGTTCGTGCAAAACGCGCACAACTATTGGAAGCAGATAATTTTTGAATCACTCTGCATGTTATGTGCAGACATCCCATTTTTCAGAACCTGTGAAGGGGAGCCAAAAAAAATACAACAGGCAGAAATATCGCGATTCTTCAGTTAATAAGAGTTTACCTCGTCAAAAAAAAATAGACACCCAGCTAAGCATCTTTTGACTTAAAAAAGTAATCGGTCGGATCTCAACCTCATTGCCCTACGGTGAACGAGAATTCTTCGGATTCTTTGCTTTCGCCGGAAGCATTGACGGCTGTCACAATAAAATAATATTCCCCCCCCTTTTTCAACCCTGTTATTCTGTGAGGATTTTTTACGTTGGATATTTTGGTTCCGTTCTTTCGAGTAACTCCCGGCTTATCGTCCCAATAGATGTTATAGGACGTCGCATTTGGTACATCATCCCATGCTAAAGTCACATCGCGCGTTTCAGGCGCAGAGGCATTAACGGTGGGCGCTGTTTTTGGTTCCAAAGACGCAATGGCATTATAATATCTTCGGGCAATAATAGTATAGCCCGAGCTGTTCGGATGAATCGGATCGCTCATTAAATCGGGATTTTTTGCGATGCCTTCAAAGATATTCGGTACAAGCATCGCTCCGGTCTGCTGTGCCAGATCCTCATAGCCCTTACCAAACCCACGATCGATTCCGGGATACTTCAAACCACCGATGATTACCTTGGCGCCATGCTTTTGAATCGTTTGAACAATATGCTTTAAGTTTCCAAAGGCGACGTCCACGGGCACTCCATTCTTTAAATCGTTTCCGCCCAGGGTTATCAGAACAAATTCCGGATTTTTAGATAACACATCTCTATTCAGCCTTCTTAAAGCGCTGGTGGTGGTATCGCCGGGAATGCCCTTGTTAATCACGGTTTTTCGAATCATTTTCGCAAGCTGTGATGGGTAATCCATGCCCTTGTCGGCACCGGTACCAAAAGTTAGGCTGTCGCCGAAACAAACAATAATTTCAGTATTTGATCCTATTGACTTAACCTGGCTCCTCGGTAGTTCGTGCTTGGCTGCCGGCTTTGAATCTGAAGGCAGTTTCTCGGATACCTTTTCGTATTCAGAAACTGCAGCATCCGGATCCGGCTGGCTCAAGATATCGCCAAATGGAATCACCCCCATTGTATTGGCAGCTGTATAGGCTATCTCCTTTGATTTCCGGATTCGCCCTGAATTATCCTCCACTGTGACGACAAAGAAATAGGTGGTGCCAGGCTCCAGGTCAGTGATGGTAATGGGATTCGAAGCATTGGAAATCTTATAACTGTTGAGAACGGTAACGCCGGGTGATGTGGCGTGATAAACGTTGTAAGCGGCGGCATCAGGAACATCATCCCACATCAGCGTTACTTCGCTGCTGGTAAGGATGCTGGCCGGAGGGATATTTCCACTGCCGCCGCATCCGGTAAATGCCATAATAACCCAGATCGGCAAGTAAATAAAAAGGAGGTATAATATTGACTGTTTGAATTTTTGCGGATTTCCTAACATAATTTCTCAACCTCTTAGAGGCGCTTTTCAATCGCAAGTCGGCTTACGAAAAGTGATTAACCCCCCAAGTCCAATGGGGGAGGCACGCGACTATACACTGGTTTTGATTTTCATTCAAGTAATACTTAACTGCGAAAACTGGGAAGCCGCGAGGCTATGAAGCGGGGAAGCTATCAGAGATAGAAGTTTTGAAGGTAAGAAGATACGAAGATATGATTGGAACTGCAGAAAACGGGATACTAAAGCAAAGGGCATAGGGCATAAGGCAAAAAAAGAAGATGAGATAATGAGAAATTGGGAAGATGAAAAGATGTACGAGGGACTACAGACGAAGGACGAGGGATGAGAGGGCAAGACGTCTGAGGACGGAAGTCAGAGATCGGTGGCTGGAGAAACTGAATGTGAGGAGATCAGAAGGTGGGGAAAATGAGTAGGGATCAAAGCCTGAATTGTGAATAAAAATTAACGGCTCAAGGTAAAGGGTGCAAGGCGCAGGGCATAAGGTTAACAACGAGAAGGTGAGAAAATAGGAGGTTGAGAAGGTCAGTAGCTGGGATCGTTATTTCTGAAGTGTTGGCCGTTATCCCCTTATTCTGCTGGGACAGACAAATAATGCTTTTTTCCCACAGCCCTTAACCCTGAACTTTACATTATTGTTCAATCTTGATATAAAATTACAAAAATCGTTGAATAATGGGTTAATTGACTGCTTGATTTTGTAATTTGTAGCTAATCAATATTGTTCAGGATTTAGTCTATATCTAACGCTGCTATGAGTAAATACGAAAAACTCCTTTTCAAGGTCCTCAGGGGACTTCAGACGCAAACATATCATTTAAAGATTTGTACGGTTTGGTAAAAAGATTTGGATTTGAAGAACGCACTCGTGAGAGCCACCATGTGTTTAGAAAGGAAGGTATTGAGGAAAAGATAAATTTGCAGCGGGACGATGAGAAGGCAAAACCATATCAAGTACGTCAGGTGCGAGCTTTGATTTTGAAGTATAAGCTTGGAGATAAGTTATAATGAACCGATATGAAATTATCATTTATTGGAGCAACGAGGATAATGTTTATATTTCTGAAGTGCCGGAATTGCCTGGTTGCATGGCACATGGAAATTCATATGAGAAAGCTCTGGCAAATGCCAAAGAGGCGATTCATCTATGGATTGATACGGCCAAAGAATTTGGAGATCCTGTCCCCGCTCCAAAAGGACAGAGGCTAATGCTAGCTTAGCAACACCAGCTCAATGCCGGGGGGTGTGTCTTATATGAAACTTCAGAGGAATGGATTCGATTTTATTTTTTTAGACAGGATTTACAGGATTGACGGGATATTTTCGCCTTCGGCGAGGAGCTCTTTCGGCCGAAGGCCGTTTTATCCCGATGATCCTGTTGATCCTGTCCCATTTTCTTTTAAAGATGAGAATCCATTCCTTGTTTTTGCCGTATTTTAATCTTCGCTTTTATACGTTTCTTTTTTGATCAAACTGGCCGCTTTTTGGCCAGCGGCTCCCGCTCGTGTGAAACGCCATTACGATAAGTCAGGTAACGCCTACGGCGCAAACTGACCTACAGCCTGTTCATGGTTTCGGCCAGGCACAATCTCATACGAAGTTTGACACTAGCACAGCCGCTGGCTGTTTGGTTTTTTTGTGTTTGGTTGTTTTGGTGTCTGGTACTCAGCTTTCAGGGTTTCGGGTTTCAGGTAAAGGGCAGCCAGTTTGATCAAGAAAGAAACTTTTGTTATGTAGTATCATTCGAACGAACGATCGACGAATGACGAATTAAGGAATTCTTTCTATTTTATTTTTCTAAAAAAACATAGCGAAGCCTCCGGCTCGTAGAGATTTTAGCGCCTACGCCTCGGAGAGCGACAACCACAATTCGTCATTCGACAATCGTCATTCGTCATTCAAGCGAAGCTTCATATAGATCACCTTCAACTAAATAAATCCTAAACCCAAACTACCCTTGCAGTCTGTTCATAGCAAGTGCCCGTCCATCACATAACGAATTATCGCTTTTTGCACCTCTAACAGACAACGTTTCTGTTCGTATCCAGTAAAATTGGTATACGTTAGCGGATCGAAATCAAGCTCTTGACCGATGGTAAATGGCGGGGTCGGCAGGAGCAGTGGCATTCCCATCTGCTCGAGACAGCCCATCGTCAGGCTAGAGCGCTGATCCGTGTACATTTGGGGCCATCCATCCGTAACCACAAGGTCAACATTCGCCGGCAATGCCTCTGATACTTTGTATATATGCTTTACGTTGGCGCCACAGGCTCTCGCAACGTTGGCCCAACTCCTTAATACATTGGTGACCGGACCCCACAGCACAATGCTTGCCTGGTCAAGCGGTTTAACCGAGGAATGGAACCAATACGCGTCCGCTAGCGCCTCACAGGGGTGCTCCAACGAGGACATCGCATTGATAACCGGCCTCCGGGAAGCATCCGAAAAGGACTTCATTCTGTCATGGTCGTTGTATCGAATGATATAGAGTGAGTAAAATGGATCCAGATATCCAGCCAAATCTTGTGCTCTTTCCTTTGTATCCAGAAAAATCGGGAGTTCGATGGCATCTAGTCTAAGATGGGATATGGCCTGGAGAAAGGTTGTTCTGGTCCTGGTTCCTGACCCCTGAAATGAAACAGCGACATGACCATCAGCAGCCGGCATATCGACGGCGGACACCAAACGCCATATCTGTTCAATGGTTTCCGGCTTTAGCGACTGGGTCTCTATGATTTTTTTCATATATATAAGTATTCAATATTACATTACATTTAATAATGAATCTTACGATCATGAATACCACGGGTTGTAAAAAATTTAAAGGATAAATGATCCGAATGAGATTTCTTAAAAAAGGATCAGTGCTGGCTAAAGGCCAAGATACTCACCGGCGGTAGAAAAGTGGGTCTCGATCTCGTTCTGGATGGTGATACAATTAAATGGTATGACCCTGAAGGGACCTTGGGTGGAAAAGGGGATTATTTCAGAATTAATTAAAATATAGTATAGTAGCCAACATATGAAAACATGCGTGACACTGCGCTGATGCCAACATTGTCACCAGGGATATGCACGCCAATTGGGAAGAAACCGGCGCATATACTCAAGAAGTGGTTAAGCGCTTTTCAACAAGTTATGTTTCATGCGATTACAATCCTTTACTTTTTTAATACAGACAAAAAATGACAGTTCTCAATCAAATTATTGAATTTTTGATTCAGTCCCAAGCAGTGAATGCATCGCCAATTTGGTCTGTAGAAAATTTCGACCTTGATACAGATGAAGATGCCCATGTTTTGTGTCAAAACCTAAATAGGGCTTTTTTGATTCTGTTGGCCGGTAAACGACAGCCTGAATTCTCTCAGGCTCAAGCCTTATTGGACAAATTTGCGGCGTCACCTAGATGGAAAGACTGGGCCAGGTTCTATCTGAACGGCGCGCAGTTGATGGCCTCCGAACTGGAGCAGTACTGCCTGCAAGATCCGCAGCTGAAGGCGAAGATTCAGGAAGTGGAGACATTTCTGGCCGGGAATCCTACCGATGAAAATGAGATCGCAGAAAAAATCTGGTCTGTTCTTTTTCCCGAAGGTGCTGGCATCCGGGGTCATGAAGACGAATGCACAAATGCGCTCAAAGAGAAGCGAACTCTAACCATTTCCAAGGTTAATCCGGATCCCATTCAACATCCGGCCAAGCAGATTCTTTTTACCGCAAATGTCCTGTTGACGATACCAAATCCGAGCGCGAATCTCTCGGAATATGATCCGGACTTTAAAACAGAGCTTTCTGAAGCGTCACAAGAACCGCAAAGCTTCTGGTATGACCATCCCATTCCCGTTGGGGTAAGCGCTGAGAGCAACGAAATCCTCTACGGATTAAAAAACTTCAATCAGGCCGTTAAGGTCGATTGCCAGCGGCGTTCTGAAAAAACCTCCAAAGTCAACTTCGTTTTGTCGGTATCGGTCACCCATAGTCGACTTCAAACGCTGGCAAAGAGGTATCTCAAACAGGTTCTGAGCGCTGATGCTCCTCTTGATCAGCTCAACATATTTGCCTTTACCGAAGCCGACACAAACGCCCTAATTGACCAGGTATTGCTTCCTATCATTGAACGAAGCTGCCCTGAAGAAAATGCCAAAGACTTGATTTCTGTTTTTGGGGTAGATGGTCGCTACGGACGTCACTACAGTTTTCTTAAAGCCATTGCCGCCCTCTGGAATGTCCTGATTGATCCGGAAATTAAGGCAACCTTCAAAATTGATCTGGACCAGGTATTTCCTCAAACTGAGCTGATCGAACAAACAGGGGCATCTGCTTTTGAGCATTTCCAAACACCACTCTGGGGAGCCACCGGCGTGGACGCCGAAGGACAGGCTGTTGAGCTGGGTATGATAGCCGGGGCCTTGGTAAACCAGCACGATATTCACCGAGGTATCTTCACGCCGGATGTAACATTTCCCGATGTTCGACTCCAACCGGACGAATACGTTTTCTACAGTAAGCTACCCCAGGCCCTGTCGACTGCTGCCGAGATGATGACCCGGTATCGTTCTGGGGTAGTTCCCGATGGCCACAAGACCTGTCTTCAGCGTATCCATGTGACCGGCGGCACGAACGGTATTCTAGTAGACAGTTTGAGACGCTTCCAACCATTCACACCTGGTTTTTTCGGGCGAGCGGAAGATCAGGCCTATCTGCTGTCAACCATTGGCCGGCCAAATCGGCTGGGTTACGTCCACGCCTCGGGGCTGATTATGCGCCACGATAAAGAGGGCTTTGCTCAAGAAGCGATCGCCAGGGCCGAAATCGGTAAACAAATTGGCGATTATCTCAGGCTTTTAATCTTCTCCGCCTATGCTGATGCGTTGCCGTTAGATACCAGTGAAATCAAGAAAATAACCAATCCATTTACCGGTTGTTTTATTTCTAATTTACCGATAACCGTTGCCTTGTTGCGGTTTTCTCTCAGAGTGGCTACGCTCTTTAATGAAGATAGGTCCCGGGAAGCAATCGAGTTCATGCGTACTGGCATTTCTCAATTGCAGGAGGGGCTGAGCTTTATAAGGGGAACGCCAAATCCGCTCCAAAAGGCGTATAAGCGTGAGCAGCAAGGTTGGCAACTTTTCTATGCCAGCCTGGCAGCGGTGGAGAAGGCCTTGGAGGCAGGGGAATCCTGGGCGCTGGCTGTGCAAACAGAAGCCCGGCAGATCGTCACGGAATGCTTGATGAACTAAAATCCTATTGCCGTCGGAAATCGACATTTTTCTGCCAATTTTAATTGAGTTCTCATTGATATCATTGTTCCAAGGCCAAGTTACGCCTTAGGCTTGAGTTGCTGGAATGCTGAAACTAATTTATATCGCAGAAGCTGACCAAAAGCTTTAATGCCGGAATCACCCCAGAGCCGGTCAGTTAGATCCTTATGCACGATATATAATGTGTCGTCGAAATCCCAGAACACAATCGTCTTCCCTCTTGGTTTGAATCTGAGCAGATCATCTATATTACGCAGGTTGGCTACGTGCAGCAGGAGGTAGTCAG
>JASFFJ010000376.1:0-7597 GCA_050124355.1 Desulfobacterales bacterium
AATCCCCAGCACTAGTCGTAGGAGTGATCATCAGGATGGCCATCATGATTATTGATGCCGCCAGCGACATACTTTTTTGCTTTTTCAACATAATCGCAGCTCTCTATTTCAAAGGTTGGTTTTGAACCTGAGTCGGCTTATATCACGATCAGGTCCTTAAAGCGATATAATTTGATTCGTTAGCTGTATGAAATTCAGCAGAATTTGGATGAATTTATTATTGGAATTTGATTTCGGCACAGGTTGCTTAATTTGTAAAATCATGCGTCAGCAGAAGCTGATTCTTGTTGTAAATTGCACTTTATAATCAAAAAATATTGAATCGCGATATTTTGGGTTTGCTGGACAAACTTACAATTCCCGGAACTTGTAGGTTCCCTATGACTAATCTATATTATGGTCCAGGTTTGGATTTCGTGCCACTTAATTTTGACTGTTGAATTAAATTATTATTAAAAGCCATTACTGCTAAGGATATTTCGTAATATATTGTTATCAATACAAAATTTAATCTCAAAAATGGAGGAGGAGAAAAAATGACTATCACCAGGGATTTTCAGGCTGTCAGCAAAGAGCTAACGAGACTGGCTAAGCAAGCTGAAAAATTGGCAGTGACAATTGGGAAAACAGAGAAACCGAAGGCTTCACCTGCCAAGACCAAGACGAAAGCAAAAGCCGTTTCCCAAAAGTCGTTAGCGAAAGGTGGCAAGCAAACTGATACCGACAAGGTCCTTGCAATCCTCAAAAGATCTCAAAAGGGAGTTGATACGGCCAGCATGATGAAGAAGACCGGTTTCAATCAAAAAAAAGTCCGCAACATCCTTCGAAGAACGTACAAGCAAGGTAAAATCGAAAGGGTGGAAAAAGGGATATATGTCGGCACGAAGTAAGGTTGAATCAAAGAATTAGTGGTCTAAACGATCCAAAAAATAGGAGCGTTATCTATGACCCTCACCAAAGCCAAAATCGTTGAAGAGGTTTCAGAACAAAACGGGTACCCGAAGAGCCAATCTATCGAAATGATCGAAACCCTGCTGGAAATTTTAAAGAGTAAGCTTGAATCTGGTGAGGATGTTCTAATCAGTCGTTTTGGGAAGTTCTGTGTAAAGGAAAAGCATGAACGCCGGGGAAGGAACCCTGCAACCGGTAAAGATATGATGCTGGAACCGAGGAGAGTTTTGACCTTTAGGTGTTCTCGGCAGTTGAGGGATAAGATTAATGGTGATCTGCTTTAACCCCTAGTTGCATAAACAACATGGCAAAGATGTAGGTTCTCAGTCAATTTATCGGATTCAATGGCTGATTTTCTCTGGATGATCGACATGACTGTCAAAAGGTATTTTAATCCGGTATAAACCATCTTTTAGCCGCGCAGTTATGGGCAAGTGGCCTTTTTCAAACGCTTTCATCATAGTTTTGTTTGTTTGTAGCACCTCTGCCGTAAAGCCTTTCAATCCCCGCTCCTTGGCAAGACGGATTAACATTTCATAAAGGTATGTAGCAATCCCAAGCCCCTGGTATTTCTCTTCCACCACAAAGGCCACATCTCCGTAAGCACTTTCTTCATCCTTGGCATAGCGTGCCTCTGCAATAATGGTCCCCTCACCAGGATCTCCAACCAGAGCGACGACCGACATTTCCGAATTGTAGTCTATGTTGACGTACTGTTGCATTTTATGATGGGGCATTGTCTTGATCGGGTAGAAAAATCGACGGTAGACAGTCTGATCTGAGAAACGGTAGAAAAAACGTCGCATGTCTTCTTCATCTGAGGGTTTGATGGCCCGAAAACGTACTTTCAAGCCGTCTTTGAAATAGTGTTCAGTTGCTATATTCATGGGATACAAATAGGCACTACCAGATAAAAAAATCTGATCCTCGAACAGAATCTTCTTTTTCTTGGCTTGCTCCACCAACTTTTCTCTGTCGTCGGGATGCGCAATATCAATGAGGGCTTGCGCTCGTTCTCGGATTGTGCGCCATTTTAAATTGGCGACACCATATTCGGTGACAATAGCATCGATCGATTCACGCATGTGAAACTGGTTGCGCAGGTTGCGAAGCATCAACACAATATTAGGATCTCCTTTGGAATTTCGACTGGGCAGTCCAATCACGGTTCGACCTCCGCGGGAAATCTCGGCCCCGGTGATAAGATCAGCCGCTTGACCCGGACCTGAAATAATATCACCCTTGCCCGCTCGGAACGCAATTCTACCTAATAGATCCACTTTAAGAGCCCCGTCGACGACTACTACATTCGGGTTTTGACCGATTTGGGTCGGATCAAATACCTTTTCGATACTGTGGAATTCAACCAGGGGATTGAAGTCTAACCATTTCATCAGTGCCGGTGTCCCTAAAGCATAAGAGGCTACCGTTTTGCCCCTAAATATGCCTTTGCGATAGTTGGTTACCGCGCCGCTATTAACCAGATCCATCAATGCATCCGTGAAATACGACGAGTGAATACCCAGATGGCGTTTATGAATTAGGTGACGTCCCAGTGCTTCAAACAATGAGCCAGTGAAAAAGCTGAGGCAATCTCCATCGTCAATCAACTGGGCAATATTCGCGGCCACTTGATTGATGACTTTGCTCACCGGCCAACGCTTAAAATAAATCGGCGGCTCTGTCGATTCCACCAGCAGGTCAAAATCCGAAATAGAGACAATGTTATCACCGAATGTAAATGGGATCTGATGGTTGATTTCCCCTACTACCA
This sequence comes from Desulfobacterales bacterium, assembly GCA_050124355.1. Lineage (GTDB taxonomy): Bacteria > Desulfobacterota > Desulfobacteria > Desulfobacterales > JAFDCJ01 > JAFDCJ01. The sequence goes on from JASFFJ010000376.1 coordinate 2,726, forward strand.
AGGAGGCTTCCTGCATTGCTTCCCGGGCGATATCAATGGCCACCCCCAGACTGCAATAACCGGCGTCATTGGGTGGGGTGATTTGTACCATTGCCACGTTAATGGGGATCCGTTTGGATTTGATGATCCGGGGTATCTGGGAAATACGTGCCGGAATCAAGTCGACATTTCCAGCGATAACCAAATCGGCAGACACCATAGTAGAAACAAACGTTTTGAGACGCAACTTGTGACACTCCCGTTTCTTTAATGAAAGAATATCCGAATGACTAGTCAGTTGGATAATTTCGAGGTCATTCGTATCGGAAACACCGGAATCAATGAAATATTTCATCAGTGTTCGAGGCTCCGCGACTCCACTTCCAAGAAAGATAGTCATCCCTGGTTTAATACTATGGAAGGCCTCTGCAGGGGTTACCAATTTCTTTTTCCAGTGTGTTTTTGTCGATTTTTTCATTGCTTTTTTCTTGTCATGTTTGCGTTTTTGTTCGATCTTTCCTAATACATCATAAAATTAAAATGATTCAAAAGGGTTTCATCATCAAAAACACTTTTTGTCGAATTCAATTGGTCAGAAACTTTTTCAGTCCATTCTAAATTCTTTTTTACCTCCGCTCATGGTTCGGTTATTTTATAGCCATTTCTTTTTTTTAAACCAGAATATCAAAAAAAGAAAAATAACTACTAGAAGCACCCAGAGCACCGGATAGGACCAGCGCCACTTTAACTCCGGCATAAATTCGAAATTCATCCCGTAGATACCGGCAATAAAAGTCAAAGGGATAAATATAGTGGCCATAATGGTTAAAACCTTCATCACTTCGTTCATTCGGTTGCTGACGGTGGAAAGGTACAAATCCTGCAAGCCCGAAAGGACATCCCGAAATGATTCGATGGTGTCCATGACCTGGATGGTATGATCGTAAAGGTCCCGGATGAAAATCTGGGTTGTCTCCTGAATCAGAGATCCTTCCTCTTTCATCAGGGTGCTCAGGATATCTCTTATTGGCCAGACCTGTTTACGAAAAAAAATCATTTCTCTTTTCAAATGGTGGATGCTCTGCAGGGTTTCGCTCTGGGTGTCGCCGAGCAAGTCTTCTTCCAACCGTTCTATTTTTTCACCGATTTTTTCGAGCACCAGGAAATAATGATCCACGATGGCATCGATCAGGGCATAGGCCAGGTAATCACTGCCTGACTTGCGAATCCGCCCTTTTGCCTTGCGAATCCGTTCCCGCACGAAGTTAAACACATCGCCTTCGGTTTCCTGAAAGGAGATCAGATAGTGGGGGCCCAAAATGAAACTGATTTGTTCGGCTGATATGTGGTTTTTGTCCTCATCGTATGTCAACATCTTTAAGACAATATAGTCGTAGTCCTCAAAATCCTCAGTCTTCGGGCGATGACCGGTGTTCACGATATCTTCCAGCGTCAGTGGATGGATACCGAAATGCCGGCCGATTTTGTCGATGATATCAACATCGTGAAGGCCGTCTATATTGATCCAGGTGATCGGTGGGGTATCTTTGTACGCAAAAGATTCCTCGATATTATTCAGTTCTTCTTCTTGCAGTTGCTTTTGATCATAGTTCATTAAGAAAATCTTGACTTCTTCAGCTTTTTTCTCGCCGATATGAATGAGGGTACCCGGCGATAGACCCGTTTTTTTAGATGTTCTTTTGATAAAACGTGGCATCCGGTTGTTTCTCCTTCAGAATTGTGTCAAGGACGTTCCATCAGCTGGCAATTTCATGAACTACATTGGCAATCTAAAAGGTCAACATCGTTTAACAGGATTTACCATTGGCGGTCTGACCTTTAGCTTCTCGCGTGCTAACGAATTCTTTTATGCCTTCTGCCAATTCTTTTAATTTCTGATCAACCAGAAAATTAATGGTTCCCTCTGGGTAGCTGCCATCAGCCTGCAGTTCACCGGCTTTTCTGCCGGTAAGGATCTCAATGCCTTCGTCGATATTTCGGACTGCGTAGATAAAAAACCGGCCCTCTTTTACCGCTGCGACAATATCTTTGCGCAACATTAGATCTTTGATATTGCTTTGTGGGATCATGACCCCCTGGTCTCCGATCAAGCCTTTGTGTCGGCAACAATCGAAAAATCCCTCAATCTTTTGATTGACACCGCCAATGGCCTGTACTTCTCCCTTTTGATTCACCGAGCCGGTAACGGCGATATTTTGTTTGATGGGGACCCCGGACAAGCTGGACAACAGGGCGTAAATTTCTGTGGAGGAAGCACTGTCGCCGTCAACCCCGCTGTAAGATTGCTCAAAAGCAATACTGGCGCTCATGGTGATCGGTTTGTCCTGGGCATACTTTTTTCTCAAATATCCGCTGAGGATCAAAACGCCCTTGTTGTGGGTATTGCCGGACATGTCGGCTTCGCGCTCGATATTAATCAGACCGGCACGGCCCATGGACGTCGAGGCCGTAATCCTCGACGGTTTGCCGAACATGTAATCGCCTAAAGAATAAACTGCGAGCCCATTGACCTGTCCGATGACTTCTCCCTCCACATCGATCATCAATGTTCCCCGGTCGATCATCTCCTGGATTCGCTCTTCGGCCAGATTGGCCCGGAAGATACGTGCCTCGATGGCGCAGTCGACATGTTGTTCAGTAATGACGGCTTTGTTTTCTTTTTCGGCGTAAAAGTCAGCTTCGCGAATCAGGTCGGTGATGGCTGGAAAACTGGTAGAAATTTTTTCCTGCCGGCCGGTCATGCGGACGGCCTGTTCAACAAGAGCGGCCACAGCCGTGCGGTCAAAGGGTTTCAGGTCCTCTTCATCGGTGATCATTTTTATAAATTCTGCTAACTGAAGAATGCTTTGGTTGTCTTTTTGCATGGCGGTATCAAAGTCGGCCCTGACCTTAAAAATCTTTCTCAGGTCTTCATCATAATATCCCAGGATCTGATAAAGGTAGGCATCTCCGATGATGACAACTTTAACCTTCAACTCAATGGGCTCCGGTTTTATGCCGGTGGTGGTAAAAAAGTACATCGGATCGAAGGTTTGAATTTCAAGTTTTTTGCTTTTCAGCGCCCGTTTCAGCGCCTGCCAGACGCCTGGCTCGACGATGGCATCCTTTAAGTTGATGACCAGAAAACCACCATTGGCCTTTACCAGGGAGCCGGCTTTGATTTTGCTGTAATCCGTACGCCAGACACCGCCACGGTCCACAACGCGTTCAATTGCCCCGAAAATATTGCGATAAGTGGGATATCCCTCGATAATGACTGGTGGACTTTTGCGCTGGCTGTTATCCACCAGCAAATTTACATCGTATGGCTGAAACAAATCAACATCGGGCATAATTGCAGGCAATCCCGGAAGCTGAACCGGACTTTGGGGGCTGAATATTTTCAAATTGTCGGCCATGTCTTCAAGCATTTCCTGAAAATATTGTTGAACCTTTTTGGTTTTGTATTTCTCGAAAAGCGGCTGTGCCAAATCAGTGGCCGTTTTCATGAATATGGCGCGATCCATTTTCTCAATATTTTCATGAACCTCTTTTTGAAGATCACGAAGTTCGAGAAAAATCTGCTCGATTTGCTGACGCAAGGCGATCTGCTTCTCCTTGAGGACCTCATATTCCTCTTTGGGAAACCGGGCTTTTTCCACCAATGCTTCAAGCTGATCGATGGAAATGGGCTTGTCATCAACCACCGGCATCACCTCCGGTCGTTTGAACTGACCCATCTGAATATCAACGATGACAAAACCTTCTTCTTTAACCCGCTTTTCAAGGGACTTAAAAAAATTGCCAGCCTGGGTTTCATAAGTATCTGTGATCTCTTTTTTCATATTCATGTATTCCTGGCTTTCAAAAAGCTGAGGAATTTCTTTTTTTAGCTGATCCACCAGGCTTTTAACATCACGTTTAAAGGTGCTGCCGGTACCGCCGGGAAGTACAATCAGAATCGGAGACTCCGGATCCTTGAAACAATTTACATAGCACAGGTCTTCAGGAGTTACGTCTTTTTTGGACATGTCTTCGAGTAGCCGCCTGACGGTGGCCATTCTTCCGGAACCGGCGGTTCCAGTGACAAAGACATTATAACCCGGTTTATCCATATCAATGCCGAAACGAAAGGCTTCGACTCCCCTTTTCTGGCCGATGATTTCTTTCAATGGTTGGAGATCCTGGGTGGTTTCGAAAGACAGGGTGGCAGGATCAAGCCGCCATCTGAGATTTTCGATGGAGACTCTCGGATATGATTTTTCCTGAGGCATTGGTTCCCTCCTTATACAGTTTGCATCTCACCCGGTGGGCGAAAAATCTCTGTTGAAAATGAATGGTAGATCGGACGGTACTCACCCCCGTAATTAGAAGAGCAGGTTATCTCATGTCAACGATAACACCGCGTGCCTTTTTCGGTTTAAATTTGGGAAGCTCAATTCTTAAAATGTCATCCTTGTATGTGGCTTTGACATCTTCAGCAATTATTCTACAGGGCAGTGAGATTGATCGTGAAAAGGATCGATAGCTTTTTTCAATTCTCTGAAAATCTTCTTTCTGATCAACCGAATCTTGTCTAGCCTCGGCCTTCAAATTCAAGGTGTCGTCAGTGACCGAAATTTCAATATCTTCCGGTTTGATACCGGGCAGATCGGTGCTCAGAACAAGCAATTCATCGGTTTCCGATAATTCGGTGGAAAATGATTCAGCGGCTTCGAGCAACGACCGGGGCACGCCGAATCCCCTCCGAAAACGCCTGAAAAGAAGATCCAAGTCTTTTCTGAGTTTATCCAATTCCTGTTTTTTCCATAAAACTAGTTCTGACATGATAGCATCTCCTTTTTTCGTAATTTTTCAATAAATTGTGGTTGGAAGCTCAAAATTTGCTGGGCA
>JASFFJ010000377.1:0-7589 GCA_050124355.1 Desulfobacterales bacterium
TTCGATTTGCGATACTAACACTCAGCCGGCAGATTATGGATTGGAGCATTTGATGGGCCAAAGGCAGGATCTGATTTTTTCAAAGATTCATATGCTCTATTCCGAAATATACGAGCGACGTCAGATAAAAGAATCAAACCTATACCAAATCAACCTTGATCAATGCTGCTTTAAAAATATGATATATGCTAGATCCAAACAAATTGGTAAATCTCATGGGTCACGGTTCTAAAAAAATGATCTATGAGGTCTACGGGAACTATGTGGAAGGTCTTGAAACGGACGCGGGAAAGATTTTGAAGTATTTCGGCAATGATTTTATTGGGTTAAAAGAAAACACCACCTTGCCTTTCACCAAAAACTCTAGCGAAAGTACCGGTGAAAGTGGCAAGGTGATGGCCGACAACTAATTGAAATTAATAACAAAAAAATGGTGGAGGCGGCGGGAGTCGAACCCGCGTCCGAAAACATTCCACATAGACTTCTACATACTTAGCCTGAAATTTAGATTTCGCCGTTTAAGTCTCCCCCAGGCAGGATACTTAGCCGGCTAGCCCGCAAAAGTTTCGCCGATACCGTCACGGGCCTCCGGTATCAACTATCCCGCTAGTCGACGCTCTTACCGAATCCGCAGGATTAACCCGGCAGAACGCTGGCTATTTATGCAGCCAGAGCATATTCATAATCATCTGCGATTATGTTTAGGTCCCGCCATTTTAACGAGCCGACAGGAGCTCGGTATGCAGCCTAAGCTTCTTTGTCCCCGTCGAAGCCGTTTCGCCCCCAAAACCCACCGGTGGGAAATTCCAAATCACAAGTACCAAATAGCAAAACAAATCGGATTTGGAATCTGGTCTTTTTGAAGGGATATGTGAAATAATGTTAATATGAAAAATATAAGCAAATTCGGATGCTTTGTCAAGGCTTTGCTACTGGATATAGATGCTATCTTGGGAATGTTAATGACGAATTTAGATTTTAGCCGTTGTTGCGAATTCTGTTTAGTGTGCTTATGATTTTCATGACTCGGACGAGCCGGAAATGTGAAACTTGAAATACGAATCACCAAATAAACTCGAATTACCGAAATTAAAATGTCTCGAACACGTTTTCCAGAAATAAATGAAAGCGAATCTCAGCTCAGGAGGTTAGAATGAATAAATCGATCTTTATCAAAATTATCACATTAATGGCAATCGGGATTTGCAGCATAACCGGTCCGGCTTCGGCCGATACGAGCAAATTGATCGGAACGTTGGTGGACACGCTTGGTGTAACCGAAGACCAGGCGATGGGAGGTTCCGGAGCTGTTTTCAGAGAGGCCAAAAATAATATGAGTTCCGGCGATTATTCTCAGCTTCTCAAAGCCGTGCCCGGGATTGATTCGCTTATGTCCGCAGCCCCACAGGGCGGTGGTTTGACCGGAAAGGCATCTTCATTGTTGGGCGGTTCTGGCGGTTCGGCGGCCGGGATGGTCGGCTTGGCAGATAGTTTCAGCAAACTCGGTTTAGCGCCTGACATGGTTAACCAGTTCGTGCCGGTCATTATGGATTTTGTACAATCCGAAGGCGGTGACCAGGCCATGACCCTACTCAAAAGTGCGTTGTTTTAAGGCAGGCGTTCAGAGGTTCAACCTTGATTATCTGTATTCTTTACGCGCCCGGTCGAGATCTCTTTTTTCATCACGGCGCTTGATGGCCTCGCGTTTATCGTATTTTCGCTTTCCTTTTGCCAACCCTAAAGAAAGTTTGACTTTGCCGTCTTTAAAATACATTGTTAAGGGTATCAGGGAATGACCTTTTTCGTTGATCTTACTGTAAAGGCGTTTGATTTCCTGTCTGTGCATCAGAAGTTTGCGTTTTCTTAATGGGTCATGATTTCCATAGTAGGCAAACGGATAAGGCCCGATGTGTATTTGATAAACAAACATCTCGCCATTGTCGATTCTGGCATAGGAATCCTTTAGATTGACCTTGCCGAGTCTGACGGATTTCACTTCGGTTCCCTTCAGGACCATTCCGGCTTCGAATTTATCTTCGATGAAATAGTCATAACGGGCCTTGCGGTTTAGGGCGACTACTTTTTTATGGCTTTTTTCCATTATGAAAACGTCACTTCCGCAAGGGTGTCGCCGAATGCATCCTTTGACAATTCGAACACCCCTCTGGCGGTCTTCTTTTTGAAAGCTTCCTTAATGAACGAGCGAGCATCCCTGAGATCGAGGGCACGAATTACCCGTTTGATCTGCGGAATTGATTGCGGGTTCATACTCAATTCATCGAAACCCATTCCAAGCAGCAAGGGGATGTGATGGGGCGTTGCCGCCATTTCGCCACACATAAAGAGCCCGATGCCTTTGTCTTTGGACACGTCCGCCACCTGCTTGATCATGCGAATGATTGCCGGATCCAGAGGTTGATATAGATCGGCCACATTGCGGTTACCGCGGTCAATTGCCAGGGTATATTGGATGAGATCGTTGGTGCCGATACTAAAAAAATCGACTTCTTTCGCCAGGAACTCCGCCACAATCACTGCCGATGGAACCTCAATCATAATTCCGGTCTCTATCTCACGGTTATAGGTCAACCCATCTTTTTCGAGCGACTCAGCAGCTTGATCCAACAGTTTTCCAGCTTTACGGATCTCGAAATAGGCTGATATCATGGGAAACAATATGCGGACCTGCCCAAATGCGGCTGCCCTCAAAATCGCCCGAAGCTGGGTCTTGAAAACCTCCGGTTTTTTTAAACAGTACCGTATGGCGCGGAGTCCCAGGGCCGGATTGATTTCGTCGTAGCTGGTATGGTTGGCGACCGCCTTATCGCCATTAATGTCCAGGGTGCGAATGGTGACGGGTTTGGGGGCCATGATCTCGACGACATTTCGGTACTTGTCAAACAGTTCTTCCTCACTCGGAAATTCTGCACGATTCATATATTGAAATTCCGTTCGATAAAGACCGACACCATCCCCCCCATAGTCCTTGACAGCGAAAACCTCCTCCGGTAGTTCAATATTTGCCATAACCTCCAGTTGGACGCCATCGGTTGTTTCCGCTCTCAGATGGCTTTCCCGGGTGATTCCTACCTTGTAATCTTCATATTGAATCTTGCGTTCTTCATACTCGACCAAAGATTTTTCGCTCGGATTGACAATGACCATCCCGGCGCTTCCATCCACGATGATGAGCTCATCGTTTTTAATGACCGTAGTCGCGTTGGCCAGACCGACGACTGCCGGGATTTCAAGTGCCTGGGCCACGATGCCTGTGTGGGAGGTTTTGCCGCCCCGATTGGTTATAAACCCCATGATACGTGCCAGGTTTATCCGACTTGTGTCTGCCGGCGAAAGATCGTCGGACACCAGGATGACTCGTTTGTCAATGGCGGCGATGTCTTCGGATTCAATTCCCACTAGATTTTGCATGATGCTGTCCGATACATGGGCCACGTCCAGGGCTCGGTCTTTCAGGTAAGAGTCAACCATGTTTTCAAATATCGAATTTAAGTTGGACGCGACTTTTTTAAGCGCCCATTCGGCATTTATGCTCTCTTCTTTAATGATTTCAATTGTTTTTCCATATAGCATTTTATCGTTCAGCAGTGCCAGATGGGTCTCTAAAATATGGGCCTGCTGCAGTTCTTTTGGACTGTTTTCAATAATGGTGCGTATTTCATCCTCTGCTTTCTTTACGGCAGTCTTGAAACGATTGATCTCACCTTGGATTTTCCTTCCCTTGAGATAATACTTTTTGATGACATCCACACCTTCCTTATCCACCAAGTATGCTTTTCCGATGCAGATACCGGGCGATGCAGTGATGCCTTTGAGCTTTTTTTCTTCAACTGCTGGTTGCGACATTTTTGCCTATTCTCCAAACCCGCTTTCAACAAGATCGGCGATATCCTTTAAGATATCGATATCTGCCCAATCTTCGATCAGAATCGTAATTCGTGTTCCCTTTTCGCACGCCAGGGTCAATATATCAATGATACTGCCTGCATTGGCAATATTATCCCCTTTTTTTAGCCAGACATTGGCGGAGCTGGCACCGGCAATTTTAGCAATCTGTGCCGCCGAACGCGCGTGTAAGCCGAGTTCGTTTATAATCGTCACCACCTTATATTTTTTTTGCCCTCTTGTCACCACAATTAGCCTTTTTAACCTTTATTTATTTACCAAAACCGGGATTTTTGTCAATTTGAAATTGTTGACAACAATGGAAATGGCTGATAGGATCCTTGCGATAAATATCTGCAATTACTTATAATAAAATTGAACCCGATTTAACCCTAACACTGCAACTTTGGGGCTAAGTGCTACGATTCGCAATTACAGTCACGTATAATTATTGATCAATCCTATATGAATGCTCACTCCGCACTAAGCCCTGAGTGAATAAATACGTCATCGTATTTACGAATCGATGGACGAAGGTTATAGCCACCATACTAAAAGGAGGGAAAATGCCAGATAAGATACTGATTTTCGGCAAGGATGCCTGACCCTACACACGGGCAGCTCGTGAAGCATTTGCCAAAGAAGGCCGTGAGGTTGAGTATTTTAATGTGGTAGAGGTGGTCGGATATCTTGAAACCATGTTAAGGTACTCCAACGGAACGCGAAAAGTCCCGGTCATTGTAGAAGGAGAAACAGTGACCATTGGTTTTGAAGGGGATACTTGAGGGATATGATTTTATCGGCTGGAAGCCGAATTGAAGGACGATCGACGAAGGACGAATGACGATCGGTTAACGGTAAAAAATGAATTATTATGAGTGAAGAACTGAAATTAAGGACAAAGAAGTTTGCACATCGGTGTGTTAGGCTTGCAATGGCATTGCCAAACACAAAGCTAGGTAATCATATTCAGGGTCAACTGATTCGATGCTCTACTTCAGTTGCCTCTAATTACAGAGCTGCCCGCCTTGCGCAATCGAAAGCTGGTTTTATATCAAAGTTGAGTATTGTCATTGAGGAAGCTGATGAATCTTACTTTTGGCTCGAATTTATTATTGATGAAAATATGATAAAGAGAGATCTTATTGATCCTTTATTCACAGAGGCCGATGAGCTGACTGCAATTTTTATTGCATCCGGGAAAACGGCTAGGAAGGATGAATGACGATTGACAAAGGACGACGACGAATGACGAATAGTTGACTCCTATCGATATCCATAAAATGATGGAGCGAAGCCTCCGGCTCGTAGGGATTATAGCGCCTACGCCTCGGAGAGCGACATCCATAATTCGTCCCTCGTCGATCGTCCTTCGTCATTCCCAGGGGGATAAAGCCGTGTTAGATATAAAAACCGGGGAAGAAACCCATGACGCGCAGAAGCATCGCGCCGATGAGCTTGAAAAAGAGATTTGTAAGCTCAAACAGGCTGAAACAACCTTACGCAGGCAAAATAATTATCTGACGGCCCTACACGAAACGTCTCTGGGGTTGATCGATCATTTGGATAAAGAAAAATTGCTGGTGGCCGTTCTGCAGCGGGCCGCCATGCTGACCGGAACCGAGCATGGATTTATCTATTTACGCGAACCCGGTGATAGCGAAATGCAAATGCAGGTCGGCATGGGTTTTTTTAAAAAACAACTGGGCCGGCGGGTGAAACCGGGCGAGGGCATGGGCGGTAAGGTTTGGGAGGTCGAACATCCCTTGCTGGTGTCGGATTACCGTTCCTGGGGTGGGCGCCTCAGTGATAAAGCATTGGATGATCTTCATTCTGTGGTGGGGATTCCATTGAAGGGCCGTGACCGGATGCACGGCGTCATCGGTCTTGCCAGTGTGACGCCCGACCGGCAATTTGCAGAGGAAGACATCGCTGTTTTGGGTCGTTTTGCCGAACTGGCGCTGGTGGCCCTCGATAAGGGTAAACTTTATGCGGATGTGAGACGGGAACTGACGGAGAGAAAACGCACTGAAGCAACGCTAAGGGAAAGTGAACAGCGGTATCGTCTGCTGCTGGAGTCTTCGCCCGACCCCATCGTTCTTTACGATATTCAGGGAAAGGTGACCTATGTCAATCCTGCTTTTGAACAAACCTTCGGATTTTCGGGTAAAGATTTGCTGGGCAAGCATATCGATTTTGTCCCATCGGAAAACTGGCCGGAAACAAAAGCCGCTATCGAGCGGATGCTCAGCGGCCAAAAAATTCAGCTGTTTGAAACCCGGCGCATGACCAAAGACGGTCGGGTTCTGGATGTTCAGCTGAGTTCCACACTTTACTATAACCGCGACGACCAGCCGGCCGGCAACGTCGTTATTTTGCGGGATATCAGCGTCCAGAAAAAAACCGAAAGAGAGCTGAGAAAGTATCACGATCATCTTGAGGATCTGGTGCAGGAAAGAACCGCCGAACTGGCAAAAATCAATGCTAAGCTCGAACAGGAAATTGACGAACGCATCCGGGCTGAAGAAGCCCTGCGCAAACAGGGCAATAGATTTAAAGCCCAATCCCACCACCTGGAAGAAGTCAACACGGCTTTAAGGGTCCTGTTGAAACAAAGAGAGGACGATAAGAAAGAGCTTGCTGAAAACGTTTTGTCCAATGTCAAGGAATTGATCTCACCTTATCTTGAAAGGTTGAAAAAAAGCCAGCTCAATACCAACCAGAAAACGCTGATCAACATCCTTGATTCGAATCTAAGCAATATGATATCACCTTTCATCAGCAAACTCTCTTCAAAATATTTAAATCTGACACCGGGGGAAGTACGGGTTGCAAATCTTGTCAAGGAGGGTAAAACCAATAAGGAAATCGCCGAGTTACTTTGCATATCCAAAAATACGGTATTATTTCATCGATACAATATCCGCCAAAAGCTCGGGCTCAGGAATAAGAAAATAAACCTGAGATCTCACCTTTTATCCTATGATTCGTAGTGGGTATTACCCACTATTTTCCCACTATCTTATCAACTTGACATTTTTTTATAGTTTGACTAAAGAGGTTATATCCGATAGATAACGTTCCACGAAATGAATATAATTCATAAGAATTATGTGTCACTGGTAAGTATGGAAAAATTAGCCATATCAGATGTCACCTTATCTTTTGGCGGATTGAAGGCATTGTCAAATGTCAGTTTGGATATCCAGCCGGGTTTGATCACCTCTATTATCGGTCCCAATGGCGCCGGCAAGACAAGTTTATTGAATTGTATTTCCGGCTTTTATCATCCGACGTCGGGCAACATTTATTACGGGGACCACAAACTCAATAAAGCCTCACCGCACCAGGTTTCCAGCCTTGGAATTGCGCGGGCTTTCCAGAATATTGAATTGTTCGGCGGCATGACGGTTTTGGATAACCTGATGCTGGCCCGGCATCAAAACCTACGCTACAACCTCCTGGATGCTGCGATTTTTTTTGGCAAAGCCTCCAGAGTGGAGGCGAAAAACCGGCAATTTGTGGAGGAGGTCATCGATTTCATGGAGCTGGAACCTTATCGTAAGCACCCGGTGGGAAGTTTGAGTTACGGGATCCAAAAACGGGTGGAGGTGGCTCGTGCCCTTACCCTGGCGCCCCAGCTGCTCCTGCTCGACGAACCCATGGCGGGCATGAACATCGAAGAA